>JAQWBY010000375.1 GCA_028706165.1 Lentisphaeria bacterium
CTCGTTGAAGGAGTTGACGACGCCGATCAGCGGCCGCTCAATTTCCTTCTGGGTCAGGCCGGTGGCTTTCATCAGCGATCGATGCGGCGCGCGTTCGATGCCTTTTTTAACGTTGTCTGAATTCATGGTTGTTCCTCAACACGTCCTTGTTGTTGCCAAGTCAGATTGCTGTGTGGGGCGCCGGTGCCGGCGGCGGCGCGAAAGAATAGCCGCCGTCGGCGTTTGAGTGCCTGAATTATTCCTTGTATTCTTTTTTCTTCCAGGTCATCTTGGCGCGCAGCTCGTCGCCGGTCTTTTCGATGAGGTGTTCTTTTTCGATGCGGCGCATGGCGTTGAAATGGGGTCGGTTCGCTTGGTTTTCGAGAATCCAGTTGCGGGCGAAGGTGCCGTCCTGGATTTCGGTGAGGACCTTGCGCATTTCGGCCTTGGTGTTGTCGTTGATGATGCGTTTGCCCACCGAGTAGTCGCCGTATTCGGCGGTGTCGCTGATGGAGTAGCGCATGAAGGAAATGCCGCCCTGGACGACGAGGTCGATGATGAGCTTCATTTCGTGGAGGCATTCGAAGTAGGCGCTTTCGGGTTGATAGCCGGCTTCGACGAGGGTCTCGAAGCCCGCTTTCATCAAGGCGGTGACGCCGCCGCAGAGGACGGCCTGTTCGCCGAAGAGGTCGGTTTCGGTCTCTTCCTTGAAGGTGGTCTGGAGGACGCCGGCGCGGGCACCGCCGATGGCGGCGGCGTAGGCAAGGGCGGTTTCCATGGCCTTGCCGCTGGCGTCCTGCTGGACGGCGACGAGGCATGGGACGCCTTTGCCTTCTTCGAATTCGCTACGGACGGTGTGGCCGGGGCCTTTGGGGGCGACCATGATGACGTCGATGTCCGCGGGGGGCTTGATCTGTCCGAAGTGGATATTGAAGCCGTGGGCGAAAGCGAGAGTCTTGCCGGCCGTGAGGTTCGGCGCGACGTCGCTGCGGTAGAGCGCGGCCTGTTTTTCGTCGTTGACCAGGATCATGATGATGTCGGCGGCTTTGACGGCCTCGCCGGTGTTGGCGACTTTCAAGCCGCGGGCTTTGGCCTTTTCCTTGGAGGGCGAGCCCTCGTAGAGACCGACGGTGACATCGACGCCGCTGTCACGCAGGTTCAGCGAGTGGGCGTGGCCCTGGCTGCCGTAGCCGATGACCGCCACTTTTTTGCCCTTCAGAAACGCCTGGTTGCAGTCTTGCTCGTAGAAAATCTTCGCCATGACACATACTCCTTTTTTTGCTGTTCTTCTGCTACTGTTTCTCTCGTTCAGTTATGCTGAGCGGACTCGGCATCCATCTTCAGGGTCTTGCGGCCACGGGATATGGCCGTCAGGCCCGTGCGGCACAATTCGGCAATGCCGAAAGGCCGCAGGTACTCGACAAAGGCATCGCACTTTGAACGCTCGCCGGTGATCTCCAGGGTCACCGAGTCGTTGTTCAAATCCACGACTTTTGCTCGGAAGACCGCCACGGCCTCCATCAGGCCCGCGCGCGATTTCTGGGCGATATTCAATTTGATCAGCACCAGCTCGCGCATCACCGTCGATGTCGTCGGCATCAGCTCGACAATTTTGACGTCGTGGAGCTTTTCGAGCTGGCGGACGATTTGGGTCTTGACGTAGTCGTCGCCGCGGGCGGTGATGGTGATGCGCGAGATGTGCGGATCGCTGGTGACGCCGACGGAGAGACTGTCGATGTTGAAGGCCCGTCGGGCAAAGAGTCCAGACACTCTGGTGAGCACGCCGGCTTCGTTGTTCACCAGCATGGACAGGATGAATTCATCGGGGTTCATGGCTTGCTCCTTTGCTCATGCCTTGACGATAATATCTTTGATGGTGCCGCCTGGCGGGATCATGGGCAGTACCTTTTCGTCCTGGTCGATCACCGCTTCGATGAGGACCGGGGCCTTGGCTGCGAAGGCGTCTTTGACGGCCTGGTCCAGCTGTTCGAGCTTGGTGACGCGGATGCCCTTGGCGCCGAAGGCCTCGGCCAGTTTGACGTAGTCGGTGCGGCGTTCCAGGCTGGTGTTCGAGTAGCGCTTGTCGAAGAACAGGGTCTGCCACTGTCGCACCATGCCCAGCGTGTTGTTGTTCAGCAGCACAATCACCAGCGGCAGCTGGTTGGAGACCGCTGTGGCCATTTCGTTCATGTTCATATGGAAGCTGCCGTCGCTGGTGAACAGCACGGTTTTCTTCTTGCCGCAGCCCACGCAGGCGCCCATGGCGGCGCCCATGCCGAAGCCCATGGTGCCCAAGCCACCCGAGGTGATGAAGCTGCGCGGTTTGGCGAAGTGGTAGTACTGCGCGGTCCACATCTGATGCTGGCCCACGTCGGTGCACACCACCGTGTCTTTCGGGGCCTGGCGATTCACGGCGTGAATGACCGTCTCGGGGTTCACGGTGTCACTGGGCATCTCCAGGTGGTTGTCGGGGCAGTTCTTGATGCTCTCGACTTCCTTATGCCAGTCTTGGCGGTTGCCAGCCGGCAGCTCGGACACCAGCTTCTTCAGCACGGCTTTGACGTCGCCGATGAGCGACACGAAGACCGGGATGTTCTTGCCAATTTCAGATGGGTCGATGTCGATGTGAATGACTTTCTTGCCTTTGATGAATTCGATTTTATTGCCGGTGGCGCGGTCGGAGAAGCGCGTGCCGATGGCGATGAGCAGGTCGGCTTTGGCCATGACCTGGCTGGCGGCGTATTTGCCATGCATGCCGGTCATGCCCAGGAAGCGCGGGTTGTCATGGCTCACGGCGGACAGTCCCATCATGCTGCTGCCGATGGGCGAGTCGATCTTCTCGGCCAGCTCGATCAGTTCCTTGCTGGCGTTGGAGCAGACCGTGCCGCCGCCGGTGTAGATGTAGGGGCGCTGGCATTGGCTGATCAGCTTCATGGCCTCGGCAAAGGCCTCTTTGCCGTTGGTGCAGGTGCGGGTGACCGGCGCGATCTTTCTGGGCTCATAGTCGCAATCGGCCTGCTGGATGTCCTTGGGGATGTCCACCAGCACGGGGCCGGGGCGGCCGCTGCGGGCGATGGCGAAGGCCTCGCGCAACACGTCGGCCAGGCGGGACGCGTCTTTGACGATGTAATTGTGTTTGGTGATCGGCATGGTCACGCCCGTGATGTCCACTTCCTGGAAGCTGTCTTTGCCGATGGCCGCGCAGGCGACATTACCGGTGATGGCTACCACCGGCGACGAGTCCAGATAGGCGTTGGCGATGCCGGTGACCAGGTTGGTCGCGCCTGGGCCCGAGGTCGCAATGACGACACCGACTTTGCCAGTAACCCGTGCATATGCGTCAGCTGCATGAGAAGCGCCTTGCTCATGACAGGTGGTGTAGTGATGGATCCGGTCACTGTGCTTGTACAGTTCGTCGTAAATGTTCAGAACTGTACCGCCAGGATAACCGAAGACGGAGTCCACACCCTCTTCAATGAGGATGCGGATGACCATTTCTGCGCCTTTGATTTTCATGGGGGCCTCCTGGGACGGTTTCGTTTTCTACGTTTCTGGTTACAAAAAAACCCCCGGCGGGGCTCCGCCGAGGGTTTTCTTAATTTCTTCTGCTTATCGCATTGAACTAAGTCGGTTCCGGCAAAACCCCAAGAGCGCTAACGCCCAGAAGGACGATAACGCTAAGAATAATGACGATAATGAGGTTTGCTAAACTGATAAACACGATAAGACCTGTAAGGTTGACGAGGGACTGTAAAATGTTCTAGTCCGTGGAAACAGCGTTACACTACTGCCCGGAAAATACCTTGTCAACGCGTTTGACTGAAAAAACCGTTGTATTGTGTATTTTTTTGCTTTACAAAACCGAATAGTCGCCTGCACGGGACGATCTTGGCGCCCGGCCTATAGCAGAAGGCTTTTTTATCCACAGATTCCGCAGATTAGCGCAGATTATGGCGGCCTGTCTTGCCGCTGTGCGGCAATTCAGGCCGCCGAGAGGAAGGCGCGAAGAAGG
>JAQWBY010000376.1 GCA_028706165.1 Lentisphaeria bacterium
GCCGCGGGAAGGACAGTGCCACAGAAAGCAAACCGCCCCTCACGGGGTAAGGGTGAAAGGGTGGGGTAAGAGCCCACCGCCGTCCGGAGTAACCCGGCGGGCATGGTAAACCCCTTCCGGTGCAAGACCAAATAGGGAACAAAGGTGCTGCCCGTACCGACCTGCTACGCAGGATGAGTTCCGGGTATCGGTCGCTTAGATGAATGGTCGTCACGGCACCGTAAGGCGCCGTACAGAATCCGGCTTATAGTCGCCAGTTGCGCTCTTTTGGGAACATTGTGACCCGCGCGCCGCCCGCCCCCCCCGGGCGGGGAGCGATGCGCGAACCACGGTGTACGACTACGCCTCCTCCTAGGAACACGCGCCGATGCCGAACAACGACCAACAGATCATCCATCGAATCAGCGAAATCATCGCCCAAACGCCAAACGCCCAGCAGGGCCTGCAGCAGGCCGTCTGCTGCCTGGTCGAAAATGCCGGCGCCGGCGCCGGCGCTATCTTCGTGATCCGCCCTCAGGACGACCGCATCGTCCTCTACGCCGCGCACGGCGTGCCCGCGACGCTGGCGGCGAAGCTGCCCTTGGAACTCAGTTCGGATACTGGCAACGACATCATCCGCAATGGCCGCGCGGTCAACGACCGCAAGAAGCATCTCCCCCCGGAGCTGGTCGGCGTCTTTGCTCACTTGGCCAATGGCTTTCACAGTCTATTGCTGTTGCCGTTGGTTGTGGGCGGTCGGCCCATTGGCTCGCTGGCGCTGGCCCGCCAAGCTGACCGGCCCTTCCCGCAACGCACCCTCAACAGCATTGAGGCCGTGGTGCCACCACTGGCATTCTTCATTCTCAATGCACTGCTGGCTGACAAACAGCACTCCAGCGCCAATACCAGCAACTCAAGCGCCACCGCCGAGCTCACTCAGGACGTCATCCTCAAGGGCAAGGCCATCACCAAGGGCGTGTCCTGCGGCTACGTGCAAAAACTCGTCGGCGTGGAAAAAATTCTCCAGCCGAAAAATCATCCCGACTCGGTGACGCCGGAGGGCATTGCCGCCGAGAAGAGGCTCTTTGCCGACGCCCTGCGAGTAGCCCGTGAAGACAGCATCAATACCGCCAAGCAGTTCGGCGATGTCCTTGCCGAGGCCGATTCGGCGATTTTTGCCATGCACACGATGTTGTTGGATGATCCGACGCTCAAGCAGCACATCACGGCCTACCTCGACAAGGGCTTCCTCCTTACAGACGCACTGGGGCGGGCCCTCCGCGACTTCAGCGCCCAGTATCAGAAGATCGACGACCCGTACTTGCGCGAACGCCTCACTGATATCAAGGACGTCATGCTCCGCCTGAAAAATGCGGCGGACAATTTACGCGGCAGCTTGGAAGCGGCCCCAGCCGACGCGCCGAAGCTTGCGGATCGGCGCCGCATCATCCTGGTCGCGCGCGAACTTCTGCCCAGCCAGCTGGTGAGCGTCCCGCTCAAGCAAATCTGCGGCATCCTCTGCGAAGAAGGCGGAGCGACATCACACACGGCGATTTTGGCGCGGGCGCTGCAGATTCCCATGCTGGTCGGCGTGCCAAGCATCATGCTCAAGGCACGCTCGGGCGACTGCGTGATCATGGACTGCGGCAGCGACTCGTGCTATCTGCGGGCGACGACGGCCCTGTTGCGGCGTTTCGCCGGCCCCATCCGCATCTTCCGCAACAGCCGGCAGAATCTGAGCGACACCGTGCCGCCCGAGAGCGCGCTGAGCACGGCCGACGGCGTGCCCGTGCAGCTCATGGGCAACATCACGCTACTCAGCGAAGTCGTCAGCATGCATCACTACGGCATTCGCGACATCGGTCTCTACCGCACGGAATTCATGTTCATGATCCGCAATGCCATGCCCAGCGAAGACGACCAGTTCAATATCTTCAGCCGCATGCTCAAAGCCGCCGCCGGGGCGACGGTGACCATCCGGCTGCTGGACGCCGGTGGCGACAAGCCCCTGCCCTATTTCAAAACCGACCACGAAGACAACCCGGCGCTTGGCTGGCGTGGCCTGCGCTTCCTGCTCTCCAACCCCGAGATCATGGCGCCCCACCTGCGAGCGATCCTGCGGGCCAGTGCGCTGGGCGACGTCCATATCCTCGTTCCCATGGTCGCCGACCTCTACGACCTGGCGGTAATCAAACAGGCGCTGCAGGTTGCCGCGGCGGAACTACGGCAACGCGGCGACAAGATTGGCGAGTATCGCCTCGGCATGATGATCGAAGTGCCTTCCGCGCTCTACGGCCTAGACCGGCTGCTGCCGGAGGTCGATTTTGTCAGCATCGGCACCAACGACCTGGTACAGTTCCTCTTTGCGGTCGACCGCGCCAACGCTCGGGTCAGCAAATGGTTCCGGCAGTGCCACCCGATCGTGTTGCGGGCTCTGCAAGACATCTGCCGGCAGGTCCATGCCTACAAGGGCAAGACCGTTACCCTCTGCGGCGAACTGGCCGGCTCCCGCCGGGCGCTGCCGCTGCTCCTTGGTGCCGGCCTACGCCAGCTAAGCATGACGCCACATCAAGCGCCGGTACTGCGCCCGCTCGTCAACCAATTATCAATACCCGATTGTGAAAAACTCTTTGCACGTGCTATCCTTTGTGAAACGGAGATGGACGTGATGAAACTCGTTGACGAAGCCGGCATGATCAAGAGTCCGAGCTAACCCCAACCCCGAGGAACAGGCACATGGTCACAGCATTCGTTCTGATCTGCGTTGAAGACAAACGCGTCCACGAGACTGTCCGGGCCCTCTTGGAACAGAAGGGCGTCACCGAAGTCCACGTCGTCGCCGGCGAATACGACATGGTCGCAGTCATTCGGGTGCAGGACAATAAAGACCTGGCCAATCTCATCACCAACACCATCGTCAACGCGCCGGGCGTGGAACGGACCAAGACACTCTTCGCCCTGGAAAGTCATTCGACCTACGACCTACCCGCACTATTCGGCAATAACTCATGATCAAGGCCCGCTGACAGGCCAGTGGCAAGCCGTGCCGGTGACATGCCCCCCTCCCCCTATGGATTCAACAGCAGATACACAAAAACCTCGCAACGGCATCACCGGCTATGTCGCCTTGCTGGGCAGACCGAATACTGGCAAGTCCACGCTGGTCAACACCGTCCTTAACCGCCATCTGGCGGCGGTGTCCGACAAGCCCCAGACAACCCGCAAATACCTGCTGGCCATCTATACCGATGCCGAGGCGCAAATTCTTTTCCTCGACGCCCCAGGCGTGCATGTCAGCAAAATCGCCATTGACGAAGCGATGGACAACTCAGTGTCGCGGGTGCTCGAAGACGCCGATCTGCTCGTCTGCATGGTCGATCCCAGCCGCGAACCCGGCGAAGAAGACGCCCTGACTGCTCAGCGCGCCCGCGCCAACGGCAAGCCGACCATCATCGCCATCAACAAAGTCGATGTGGCCACGCCGGAACAGATCGCCGCCAGCCTGGGCTTCTACCGCCAGTACCTTCCCGACGCGCCCTGCGTGCAGCTGGTCGCCATGGACCCCGCCAGGGTCAAAGACCTCATGGCTATGATCAAAAGCATGCTCCCGCACGGCATCTTTCTCTATGATGCCGACGAACTGACCGATGTCTATGAACGGGACGTCGCCGCCGAGCTCATCCGCGAAGTCCTCCTCCAAGAACTGAAGCAGGAAGTACCGCACTGCATCGCTGTCACGGTCGATACCTGGAAGGAAAAAGACAACAAGTTGCTGGTCGGCGCCACCATGCATATCGAACGCGAAAACCACAAGGGGATTATCATCGGCCAGGGCGGCAAGATGATCAAACACCTGCGACACCACGCCGCCGCTAAAATCGCCGAATTCTGCGGCACTCGCGTTGACCTCAGTCTCTTCGTCAAGGTCGTCCCCGACTGGCGCCGCCGCAAACAGTTCCTCAAGGAAATACGCCTGATGGAATGAACCTCGCGCGTTTTTCGCG
>JAQWBY010000377.1 GCA_028706165.1 Lentisphaeria bacterium
GCGGCCAGCCTGCTGCAGCGCTGCCGGGCAAAACTCTACTGCGGACTGGTGGCATCCACGTTCCGCCGCGACCTCGAAGAAGCCGCCGAAGACATCATGGAATTGCCTGCACTCTCAGAGGGGGTACAATGAAACTGCAAATTGCTGAATATGTCTCGCTTGGACATCCCGACCGCCTGGCGGACGCCGTGGTCGAGAAATGCGTCGACTGTGCCGTGGTGCGGGACCCCGACGCACTCGTGGGCCTGGAATGCGCCGTCCATACCGACAAGGTCTTTCTGGATGGACGCATCGCCGCCGGGCATAGCCGGCCGGCGGTCACGCATCAGGACCTGGAGGCACTGGCGCGTGCGGCCTACCGCGACGCCGGCTACGGCGACATCTGGCGGCCTGCCCCAAATGAGCTCAAGGTCATTCAGGACGTCTGTCTGGAAGCGCTGGACGACGACGAGCGGAGCGTGCGCTGTTATGCCGACGACCAAAGCGTGGTCGCCGGCTATGCCTGCAACAGCCCGGCAACCGCCTGGCTGCCGGCGGCGCATTATATCGCCAACCGCTTGGGCGTCGGCCTGGCGCAGTGGCAGACGAGGGCCACGAACGCGGAGCTCTTCGGGCCGGATTTCAAGATCCTGGTGCAGATTGGTGAGGACGGCCGCCGCTACGTCTGGGACCGCCTCACGCTGAGCATCCAACACCGCGAAGGCGTGGAGTATCCCGCCCAGTACGCGCTGCTGCGGCCGGTCATCGCCAGAATGCTCGCTGAACTCGAACAGCAGGGCATTGGGGGCATCGGCGCATTGCCGGATGAACGATTCATGCTCAATGGCGCCGGTGATTTCATCCAAGGCGGCCCGGAAGGCGACAACGGCCTCTCCGGCAAAAAACTGGCGATCGATTTCTACGGGCCGGAAATACCCATCGGCGGCGGCGCGATTTGCGGCAAGGACCCGCACAAAGTCGATGTCTGTGGCGCATTTCGTGCACGTGAATTGGCGTGCCAATTGGTGCGCGAGCGGGGCTACGCGGCCGTCAGTGTCCGCCTGGGCTGGTCGCCCGGCGAGACCGCGCCGGCCTTCCGCGAGGTGACCGCATACGACCTGCTGGGCTTTTCCCGTCCTATCCCGCCGTCATGTCTGCCGCCAGCGGAGTGGTTCGATATTGCCACCGTCAATCGCGATCTCCAACTCGCCGCCATCCACCGGGCAGAACGGCTGAAAAACGGCTATTTCTTCCCGAAATAGCAGGGCCATCGCCCGGGATCGGCGTGAGTGTCAACGCCAGGTTGAACGTGTACCACTAGCGACAGTGATTTTTGCCCCACCTTGACATCTCATGTTTGCGGCGATCTGAGGAGAAAAAACCGTTACGTCATCTTCAGCCAATACCACTCGGGAAGAACCGTGATTATCGAACGGCTCCTTAGCCAGCGATGGCTAGGGGGGCAGAGGGCGCTGGCTGTTTTTCTGCAGCATAGCATTATGCCAATAAGTCGCGGTAGGTCTGTACGGGCGTGGGATTGCGTGTTACTGTAGGGCGTTTCGATATGGTCATTTTCATCGCCTGGTGGCGGTGTCGGTTTTGTGGTCATGAAAGTTACCGATAACGTGTGGGAGTCACCATGAAACGTCTAGTATTCGCGATGGCGCTGATGGCAGGGGTGTTTGGTTTTGGTTGGGAAGTGAATTTCGGCGTGGGAAAGTCGGTGATGTACTGGTGGTCTGAGGACAAGGAGCTTGATCGCTGCACGTTGGCCTACGAGCAGATCCCGGCGACGGGGCGGCAGGCGTTGAAGGCCACGTGGGATGCGGGCATTACCGACTACATGCACGTGCTGCATAATCCCCAGGGGGCCTTGCCGGCGTTTCAGTACGCCAAGGTATCCATCAAGGTGACGAACACCATGCCACTCAAGGTCAAGGCTTGTCGTCTGCGCATGCAGGACTCGAATGTTGAGACTTTCTACTGGACTCAGAAGGTCGATTTCCTGACGCCAGGCACGCGTACGCTGGAGTGGGTGGTCAATCCCGCGAAGCTCGATGGCGTGCAGTTTGTCATGCATGGCAAGGATAGCAATCACCAGATAGATTTTCCCATCAGCAGCATTGGCCTGACCCTGGATTTCCCGCAGGACGGCGTGACTGGCTTCATCTACATTGAATCGATGACGCTCGAAGAGCTGCCGGCACCGCCGGTCGTCGAGCAGCGGGACTATCCGCTGGTGGCCCTGGCGCGGCCTTTTATTGAGCCCCTGCGCATGCCGCAGCGGATTCCGGCTCGCAACACCCGGCTTGAGGCGGCGAAGAATCCGCTGACGGGGGCGGACGCGCTGAAGATGACGGCGCCGGGCGACAACGGCGTCTTTGGCGTCGATTTCACGCTGGTGACCTCGCCGCGCGGGGTGCTGGGGCAGAAACTGGGTCGGCAGCATGGTGGCGAGATGACTGTGCGGGTGACGACGGAACGGGCGCTGCCGGAGGTCAAGAACCTGCGTCTGGTGTTTGTGGAAGCCGTCGGCGGCGCTTACATCCATCGCTTGCCGGTGACGTTGGACAAAGCCGGCACGCACGCAATCACCTTCACGCTGCCATCGCTGGTGCGCACCAAGAAGCCCTGGGGCTCGCGGGACTGGCAGGAAACGCCGCTTTTCGTGCTTGCCGGGGTCACCTTCGAGTGCGACAAGACCTTCAATGGCCAGCTCTATCTGGATGCCGTCGATGCCAAGTGGTCGCGTTCGCCGTTGGAGGGCTTTGACTTCCAGCTCAAGACCGACAGCGTCGGCTACGTGGTGACGCCGGCGAAGGCGTCGCAGGGCGTTTTGGCGCAGTTGTGCAACATGTCGTCTGAGCTGGTGACCTGCCATGTCAGCGGCAAGCTCACGGATTGCCGCGAGCAAGACCAGGCATGGGTCTTTGAGCGCGACCTGACGCTTGCCGGCGGTGAGGAGATAGAGCTTTGCCGGGTGCCGGTGCCGCAGCGCTATGGCGTGTACTACATAGACTTGACCGTGTCGGGTGGCGGCCACGAGCCCCAGACCTATCGGCGCTCGTTCGCGCACTTACAGCCAACGGGTCCCAAACACGAGGGCACCTTCGTCAAAGGCTTCAAATTTGGCAGCGTCTGCCACCTTGACCATTGCGTCAATTCACCAGCAACCGTGCAGGAAGCCGCGACGGCCATGTCGCAGATCGGCCTGCGCATTCTGCGTACCGACGTGCGCTGGAACGACAACCCGATGTACCAAGCGCACCTTGATGGCATCGTGGACAAATTTCTGGCGGAGGGCATGAACGTGGATTTCATCCTGCCGGGAAATCGCCAGGGCAAGGCTCAGTACGCACTGGAGAGCAATCTTGCGGGCTATCGCAAGCTGTTCGAGCGCTACCGTGGCCGCATCCAGTATTGGGAGATGCTCAACGAGCCGGACATCCCCTGGGGGCCAGTCGAAGACGCGCCGAAGAGCACCGCCTATATCGAACTGGCGCAAAAAACGGCGCAGATTTTGCGTGAGATTGATCCGCAGGCGCAGTTGATGTCGGCTGGCTGGTGCACTCTGGTTGCCGGCCGGTCAGGCATGGGGCCTTTTCATCGGGACGCCATGATGGCGTTGAAGGACGTGTTTGATGTCCACTGCTTCCATGGTCACGGGCCCTACGAGAGTTACGCCAGGCGCGTCATTGAGGAGGGCCTGCTGGAAATGCGTAAAGAGCTCGGCATCACGATTCCCTGGTACGCCAATGAGACGGCGCTGACCTCGCGCGGTGGCGTCACGGAGAAAATGCAGGCCGAGGCGCTCTACAAGAAACTGTTCTTCAGCTGGAGTCGCGGCGCCATTGGCTACACCTGGTACAACATGCGCTCCAAGGGGGAATTGCCCGACGACGGCGAGCACAACTACGGCATGATGACTTGGGATTTCTACCCCAAGGCCGTCTACGCGGCCTACAATGGCCTCACTGGACTCTATCACGACAAGGA
>JAQWBY010000378.1 GCA_028706165.1 Lentisphaeria bacterium
CTGACCGATTGCGGCAGCGGGTTTCATAGGCGCCATTGATACCGTGTGGACCACGGCTAAAGCGCAGCTTGTTTCGTGCGCGCGACCTTATAGGATGGGGGCCCCCTACGGTGGGGGGGCTGATTTCAAGAACCGCAGGAAAAATAGTCAAAAACTCGCCCCTTGACAAGCAAAAAAGACACGGAATAACAGCAAATTGTGGATCAGGATGATTTGAGCTGTCTTGTTCGTGTGATTTGGGCATTCGTCGTTGTGAGTTCTGGTGAAGCGATCGCGTCGTTCAGATGCCCGCTTTATCGCGGTGGTGAGCGACATTCCACCTTAGTCATGTCCCTCTTGTGCGTAGGTCGGCGACGCTGGCAATAACGGCGTCTCAATGACTGTCCGACGACGCGAAAAGGTACTCGGTCAGTAACCACCCCGGTGGGGAAAACACCGGGGACAATTTGCCGGAAACCCACGGCCAGCCGCCGCCCAGCCATTGGACCTTGATTTCCGCCGACCTTTACGGCAACGGGTTTCATAGGAGTAACCACCCCGACTGAGAAAACACCGGGGTGATTACTGTTATGGGTAATCGGTCACCCATTGAGAATTGAGCCATAGAGCTTCAGGCCGAACCAAACGTGCCTGTTTCCCTGGCCGCGAAGCGGCAGAAGCGCTGAAAGCGCGAAACATATCAGCCCAGGGCAAGCACGCTGAAAGCGTGCGCCGCCCTGGGTTACACGCCCTCTACGCTCGTGTTCCTCGGCCCCTTTTGCCCCAGTCGGCAAAGCTGACTGGGGCAAAAGGGGCAATGGAACTCCCTTGCTTACCTGGGATTGACATCGGCGGCATGTCTGGCTGCCATTATCAATGGGTGACCCATTACTGTTATGGCGTCATTTGCGGGGCGTGGCCATTGCAGCGGTGTTTTTGCGGATTACTTTCAGGTTGCGTGATGAATGAGTGCAAATGGCGCAAGGCTGGGAGTAACGGATGCGGATACAGGACATAGCGGCTTTGGCGGGGGTATCGACGGCGACAGTATCGCGGGTATTCAGCAATCACCCGAATATCCGTCGTGATGTGCGTGATCATGTGTTGGCGGTGGCGAAAGAGCACGGCTATCATCCGCGCCTGTCGGTACGACGGCGGAATGTGGTGGTGATTACGCCGTCGCGGGTGTTGGTGCCGGCGGAGAATTACAGCGGGATGGTGCTGACGGAATTGGCTCGGGAGCTGGCGGAGCGCGATTTCCGCATTGAGATTTTGCCGGCGGACAACATTGATCGCTTGGACAGTATACAGTTCTGCGGCGTAGTCACGGTGGGCATTGACGAGACCTTTGCGAAGGGCTGGGACAATCGTTTTGCGGCGCCGCTGGTGGTGGTTGATCGCGAAGTGCCAGCTTTTCGCAATGTCTATGCGGTGCATTCGGACGAGAGGCAGGGCATGGCGCTGGCGCTGGCGCACTTGCTGGACACGGGGCATCGCCGCATCGGCTGTTTGATTTATCATTGGCCGGGGCATAGCAATTCGCTGTTGCGCCAAGAGGCGATCAAAGCGACGTTGCAGGAGCACGGCCTACCCTGCGAGGACGCGTTGATTCGGCTGGTGGGGCCGAATGATTACATTGAGGACGTGGGCAAGCTGTTGCGGGCAGGCGTGGACGCCTTGTTTTGCCCCGGCGGCAACGGCGGCATTGTGACGGCCTACGCCCTGTCGTTGTACGGCAAGAGCATTGGCACGGATGTGTCGTTGCTCAGCTCCGAGCGCATGATGGTATCGCGCTACTGCGTACCGGCGCAGACTACGATCACCCAGGATTACCCGGCGCTGGCGGCGGCGGTGGTCGATGTGATACACACTCGCATGGAAGGGCGCCCCAGCCCGCAGAATATCTTGTTTCCGTATAAATTGATCGAACGCGACAGCGTGCGGCGGCGCGAGTAGGGCCGGCCGCCGGCGCTAGTTTGGCGTGAAATCAGCTCGGTGGAACGGCGAGATGTCGCCGCACCGGGACTGCTCATGATGAATGAAGGTTTGCATGCAGGCTGCTGGACGCGGCCAGGGAGATGAGTCAATGGGTATTGATCGCGATGCCTTTTTGCGCCCCGAACGCCGTTATGGCATTTATCCGATCATCCATGGCGCTGTTGCCAGTGACCCGGCGCGGGCCGAGCGCCTGGAACGGCTCGGCTTCGCCGGTATTGTTGGCAACGTGCCCTATGGGCGGAAATTCCCTGACGATGAGAAGGAGTGGCGCGACACTGCCGAGGGCTTCAAGGACTACATCCGGCGGGGCATGCCAGTGTGGATCTATGACGAAAAGGGCTACCCTTCGGGCACAGCCGGCGGTGCCGTGACCGATGCTCATCCGGATACCATTGCCGAGGGGCTGTACTGCTACGAATACTGGCGGACCTTGTCCGGCCCGATGTATTATCGCGCGGACACGCCTGGCGATAAGCTGTTTCGGGCGATGCTGCTGCCCTTGGCAGGTGGTGAGGCGTTGGATGTCACGGCGTCCAGCAACGAACGCGGCACGCTGCTGATGGACATTCCCGCTGGCGAGTACCACCTCTTTCTGATGAGTTCGCGGCGGCTTTTTGATGGCACCCACGCCGCGCACAGCTACTCCGAGCCGCGCAACTACATCAATTTGCTTGACCGGAAGGCCACGGAGGCATTCGTCGAGGTCACCCATGATCGCTATGCGGCGTTGCTGGCGGGCGAATTCGGCCGTGGGGTCCGTGCTTTTTTCACGGACGAGCCATCGTTGATCGCGTGGAATATCCCGCGCGGGGTGTATCCGATCGTGCCCTGGCAGCGCGAGTTTCCGGAGCGTTTTCAGGCGCGCTACGGTTATCCCATTGAGCTGGCGGTGGTAGCGGTGGTGACCAGGCGTGGACCGCAACTGATCAAACGCCGCTGCGACTTCTGGGAATTTGTCGGTGATGGCGTGGCGGAGAACTTCTTCGGGGTGTTGCAGGACTGGTGTCGGGCGCATGGCGTGAAATCGTCGGGGCACATGTTGGCGGAGGAGCATTTGCAGTCCCACGTGGTGAATTACGGGTCGCTGTACAAGTGCGGCAAGCGCATGGACTGGCCGGGCATTGATCAGCTCAATAGCGAACCCCAGACCCTCATGAACGACCAGATCATACCGATTGCGCGGCTGTTGGCGTCCTTTGCGGACATATCGGGCGAGGGCGAGAGTTTCACGGAGTTTTCCGACCACTGTTCGCGGATGGCCAACAAGCAGATCGGGCTGGACTGGATTCGCGCGTCGGTGAACTGGCATGTCGCCATGGGCATCACTAATCTCACCAGCTACTACAGCTGGGATTATTTCGCGGATGACGACATTCGCGCGCTGAATACGTACACGGCGCGGCTTGGCGGCATGATCCGGCAAGGGCGACGTGACAGCCGGGTGGCGCTGCTGTATCCCGAGGCGTCGATCTGGTCGGTGTACACGCCAAGCGTCGAACCCAATGCCATGGATCACTCGGAGGCATGCCGGCGCGTCAATGACGCCTTCGCCAAGACCTCGTGGGAACTGCTGCATCGGCAGATTGATTTTGATTACGTCGACGAAGACCTCATCAATGACGCTGAGATCGCGGACGGCAAGCTGGCGTATCGCGACCGCCGTTATGAATGCGTGGTGTTGCCGGCGGTGACGACGTTGTCCACCCGCACGGTGGACAAACTGGCCGCGATGCTCGCGGCGGGCATCGGCGTGGTGGTCATCGGTGACTTGCCGACGATTGCGCGGGAGACCGGCGAGGACGCACCCTTTGCGGCGAAGCTGCTACCGCATCTGACTTCGGGCAAACTGGCGCTGGTTTCTCTGCAATCTGGTTGGACATTGCCGGGGCCCGCACGCCTGCAGGCATTGCCGCGGCCGATACAACTGCGGCCGCGGGGCCTGAGCAGCGTGCTCACCGGCGCGACCGGCAGCGGCACTATCGTGGACGGCGAGGCC
>JAQWBY010000379.1 GCA_028706165.1 Lentisphaeria bacterium
GTGCTGATGCTGGAGAACACCCGTTTCTACAAGGCCGAAGAAGGCAAAGCGAAGACGGAAGGCATGAGCGACGCCGAGGCCGCCGAGGCCAAGGCCGCGATGAAGGCCAAGAAGGCCGCGATGGCCGAAAAGCTGGCCAGCTACGGCGATGTCTATGTCAATGACGCCTTTGGCACGGCGCACCGTGATCACGCATCGACGGCGTCCATCTGCAAGTTCATGAAGAAAAAGGGCGGTCCCTGCGTTGCGGGCTTCCTGATGCAGAAAGAGCTGGACTACTTGGGTTCGGCGGTTGAGGCGCCCCAGCGGCCCTTCGTGGCCATCATTGGTGGCGCGAAGGTGTCGGGCAAGCTGGAAGTGCTGCAGAGCCTGATGAAGAAAGTCAACACCATTCTGATCGGTGGCGGCATGGCCTACACCTTCTTGAAGGCCCAGGGCCATTGCATTGGCAAGTCGCTGTGCGAAGACGATCTACTGGATACTGCCAAGGCGACGCTTGAGGCCGCCAAGGCCGCCGGCGTTAAATTCATGCTGCCGCTGGACAACATCGCGGCGGACAAATTTGACGCCAACGCCAACACGCAGGTGGTGGGCAACGACATGCCGGAAGGCTGGATGTCGCTGGACATCGGCCCGAAGACGATTGCGGCGTATGCGGCCGAGATCAAGAATGCGAAGACGATTGTCTGGAATGGCCCCATGGGCTGCTTTGAAATGCCGGCTTTTGCCAAGGGCACGACGGCGATCTGCCAGGCCGTGGCCGAGTCCGGCGCGATCAGCATCATTGGCGGCGGCGACTCCGTCAGCGCGGTGAATCAGAGCGGCCTGGCCGACAAGATGACTCATATTTCCACCGGCGGCGGCGCCAGCCTCGAGTTCCTCGAAGGCAAAGAGCTGCCCGGCTGTAATGCCTTGGACGACAAATAAGCGCCAGGCGCTTGCTGCCGCCGCGCCCGGCGCGCTTGCTTGGCCAAAGCGGCCAGCGTCTCGCCGGGTGCTGATGAAACACAACGACAAGAACGCAAGGTGAAGGAGAGACCCGATGGCCCGTCAAATACTGATTGCCGGTAACTGGAAAATGAACAAGGGCGCCGCTGATGGTGCGCAGCTGATCAAGGACATCAAAGCGCAGTTTGGCGCTAGCTGTTCCTGCTGCTGTAGTGGCAAGAAGCCCGAAGTGCTGGTTTGCCCGACGTTTACGACGCTGTCGGCCGTGGTTGCCGAAGCGCAGGGCAGCTGCCTGTTGGTCGGCGCGCAGAACATCCACTGGGCGGACCAGGGCGCTTTCACTGGTGAGATTTCCGGCGCCATGCTCAAAGAATGCGGCGTGACGCATGTCATCATTGGCCACAGCGAACGCCGTCAGTACTTTGGCGAGACCGACGCGACCGTGAATCAGCGGTTGAAAGCGGCTTTGAAGAACGGTTTGACGGCGGTGGTCTGCGTGGGTGAGACCCTCGCGGAACGCGAAGCCGGCACCACGAACGCCGTGGTGGAACGGCAAGTGCGCGGCGCCTTGGCTGACATCAGCGCCGACGACATGAAGAACGTCGTGATCGCCTACGAGCCGGTGTGGGCTATTGGCACGGGCAAAGTCGCTAGCGACGAGCAGGCGCAGGACGTGCATGCCTTCATTCGCGGGCTGCTCAAGACCATGTTCAGTTGTCCCTGCGTGGCGGACGGCACCCGCATTTTGTACGGCGGCAGCATGAATGCGGCCAATGCGGCCGGCCTGCTGGCGCAGCCGGATATCGATGGCGGACTGATTGGCGGCGCGTCCCTGAAGCCGGCCGATTTCGCCACCATCATCAAGGCCGCGACCAAGGCTTGATGCGTGTTGGTGGGGCTACGCCACGGCGCGGCAGAACGTGTTGCCGCCGTGGCGGGCTGTTTTGAGACGAAGGGGCTGGCTGAGGAGACTCGGCGCTGCTGGGGACAGGATTCCGCGACAGGGCAGCGCGGACGCCAGTGGTTGGTATTTGCGTCGAGAGCAGTCGATAGCAGTCGATAGCAGTCGATAGCAGTCGATAGCAGTCGATGGCAGTCGAGAGTAGTCGATGGCAGTCGAGAGCAGTCGAGAGCAGTCGATGGCAGTCGAGAGCAGTCGATGGCAGTCGATAGCCAAGGTGAAGCTAACAAAGGGCACGATGAGCGACGACAGCACACTGATAGAGCGTTTCAAGGCTGGCGACCAGGCTGCTTTCAACCAGCTGGTGGAACGCCATTCCGGCAAGGCCTACCAGATTGCCTATGGAATCCTGGGCAACCGCGAAGACGCGGAGGAAGTGGCCCAGGACGTCTTTGTCAGAATCTATCGGGCTCTGCACAATTTCCGCGGTGACGCCGAGTTCACGACATGGATGTACCGTATTGCTACCAATTTGGCCAAGAACAAGTACCGCTGGAACAAAAGCCGGGGCAGTCAGAAGAACATGAGCATTGATGCGCCGTTGAATGGCAGTGAAGACGGCGATGAACGCTACATGGATTTGCCAGATCAGGAGATGGCGCCCGATGCCAAGTCAGTCTACGAGGAGCTCGAGCGCAATACCATGAAGGAATTGCAGAAGCTGCCGGAGCTCTACCGGCAGGCGCTAATCCTCCGTAATATCAAAGATATGAGTTATGAGGACATCGCGCAGACCCTGAATTGCAAACTGGGGACCATAAAATCGCGGATTGCGCGTGGTCGTGAGGAACTCCGGCAAAAACTAGGGCTCTAAATGAGTAGCGGCTGCAGTCATGCAATTACGACATTTACGGCGTTCTGCAGCGTCTGTGGTCCGTGGGCTCATGACGAGCTTAATGCCTGACTGGCTTGGCAGCTGGCTCTGGTGACGGATGTCTGGTTGAGTCGTTTTCAAGGAAAATGAGTATGATTACTGCCTCGTCGAAGAGCACCTGTCCGAGTGTTGAACAGCTAAGCCAGTTTTTGGATCTGACGGTGGCTGACCTAAGTCAGCCCCAATGGGACGTGGTGGCCAGTCACTTGCAGGAATGCGTCGCGTGTCGCAACAAGGTGGCGGCTTACCAGCGGCTAGATCAGGCGCTACAAGTTGCGGTTCTGCCCCCTGCGGGTTTGGCAGATCGCATCATTGCTGCCTGCCAGGATGCCAACGCCCGTGAGAGCATACGGCCTTTCCCGTGGTGGCGTAGTGGCTGGGGCAAGGCTGGAATTGCCGCAGCTGTGCTGGCTTTTGCCGGCCTGACCGCGGTCAATGTCAGCACCTCCGGTAGTGGCGACAGCTTTGTGGCTAGCGCGCCGCAGGCCTCGGCCACCCCGGCCATGCTTCCCGCAGCAGCGGAGCCCTTGCTTGCTCAAGTCGCAACGGCGGTTGACGAGCCGCCGCCCGCTGAAGACGGTGCCATTGCTACGGGGGCGCTCTACGAACGGGGCAAGCTGTCGGGCAGCATCAATTCGCAGGATTTGCGCACGGTGAGTCGCATGGCGCAAAAAAACCAGGTGGCACCGGCTACCGCAGTGAAATCTCTTCTTCCTGACACCGTTCGCCATGTGTGGACGGTGGACGATTTGGCCCGGAGCCGCCAGCGCCTGGCTGATGCCAGCACGGCCATGCAAGCACCCGTGGCTTGGTCAAATGACGATGAACAAGGCCGTCTTAAGGCCGTCTTGCTCTTGACGGATGGCGAGTTACAGCAGTTGGTTGACAGACTTGGCGATGGCCATTGGGCCTTGGTGTCGCCGTATTTGCCCCAGCCCAATGCGCCCGACTTGGTTCAGGTCACGGGCAAGCGCTTGCAGTATGAGATCATACTGGTACAGCGCGAAAAATAAGCGCCGGGCAGGGCGATGGGGTCGGCATGATGAATGCTGCCCCCCGGCTCGTGGTGAAAGTAAGGTTACTGGTGGGGAAGGGACTGCAGTGAAAGTATACGCGTACTGGTGCCAGGAAACCCGCAGGATTGACCGCGTGGCCATAACGACCCGGGCCGGTTCGGATGTCTCTGTCGA
>JAQWBY010000380.1 GCA_028706165.1 Lentisphaeria bacterium
CCGGTTGGACCGTGGGGACCGGTTGGACCGTGGGGACCGGTTGGACCGTGGGGACCGGTTGGACCGTGGGGACCGGTTGGACCGTGGGGACCGGTTGGACCGTGGGGACCGGTTGGACCGTGGGGACTGGTTGGACCGTGGGGACCGGTTGGCGGCGGCGCTGGGGCGAGGACTCACGTCCCACGACTCATGGCTGGGACTGTGGGGACTTTCGGGACCGTAGGGAATGACGTTTTGGACGCTGGGGACTGATTAGCCGACGCTTGGGACGCTTGGGCGCGCCGCGGTCCCGGCGGCATTGATCCTAGGCGTGCCGCGCACCGCCTAGGTCCTGCTGCAGTATAGCTGTTGTCGTGGGCTATGGGAGGGCAGGTGTTTTTTTTACGCGGAAAAGCATTTTTCTCCTGCGTCATTTTAGTCGTGTCGGGTATAGTATCACCTTCGTGGCGGGGACAGCCGGGGCAGGGCAGGCTTTTCAAGCACAACCCAAGGTCGTAATAATGAAGCGCATAGGTTTGATGGGCTGTGGTACCGTGGCGGATTACGGGCACATCCCGGTGATACTCAATACGCCTGGTCTGAACCTCCACGCGGTGTTTGATCCCGACCCCAAGCGCCTCAAGTACGTACAGGAAAAATTCGGAATCACGAATGGGTTTCAGGACGAAGCGGCCTTTTTGGCCAGCGGGATTGACGCCGTGACGGTGACGTCACCGGCGCCTTGCCATCTGGCGAATATTCAGGCGGCGAGCCTTGCGGGCAAGCATGTGCTTTGCGAGAAGCCCCTGGGCATGACGGAGGACGAGTGTCGCGAGATGATCGATTGTACGACGCGGGCTGGGGTGATGCTGTTCACGGGTTTCGACTATCGCTTCAGCCCAGCCGCGTTGCAAATCCGCCAATGGCTGCGTGACGGCGCGATTGGCCAGCTGCGTTCGCTACGTCTGATTTACATCTGGAATTGCCACGGCAAACGCCAGCGCAATGACCAGGGCCTGCTGGTGGAAAATGCCCGCCGGCAGGGCCGGATGGACGAAGGCGGCCCAATGGTGGACTGCGGCGTGCATCAGATCGATCTGGCGCGATTTTGGACGGGCAGCGAGGTCCAGTCCTGGACGGCTGCCGGCGCCTGGGTGGACGAATATGACGCGCCGGATCATATGTATCTGCACCTGCAGCACGACAGCGGTGCGCATAGCATGGTGGAGATCAGCTACTCCTACTGCCATACCTGCCAGCAGCCGGTGAATGTCTTTACCTACGACCTCATCGGCACGAAAGGCCTGATCCGTTACGACCGTAATGCGAAGATTCTGGACATGCGCAACCAGGACGGCGTGTTCACCATGCCTTTTGCGCCCGAAAAGAACTTTGCGGCGTTGTACGAGCATTTCCGGGATGCGTTGACGCAGGGCGCTTCAGAAGTCCTGCCCACGGGGTTGGATGGGCTGATGGCCGCCAAGATATCCCGCGAAGCCACGGATACGCTGATGGCGCAATGCCGTCGCGGCGGCAAGTGATGCTCACTCCGGTAGCGCTGGCAGCGCTGGCGAGGCGTGCTGGTGCCGCGCTGCGCATTTGGCTGGTCTGTGATGGCCTTTATCAAGTCGCCCTTGAACCGCATGGTGGTATGCGATGACAATTCAGGCATCCTCAATAGTGAAAAGTCGCCTCTGCGGCAATGGTTGTGGCTGCCGATGGCTGATTCTGTTGTTGTTGGCTCTCGTCAGTCGCGGTGACGATGCTACCCAAGGCAGGCGCGAGCTTACGACCTTGTTGCTCAATAGCTACCATTACACCTACTTGTGGACGAAGGAGTTCATGGATGGCTTTCTCAGCCATCCCGGCACCTCGCCCGCGAATGCCCAGGTCGATCCGGTGTCGATGGATTATTTGCGGGCCCCCGATAGCATGCAGCAGATTCGCGAGCGGGTGCTGACGGCCATCGGCAATGACCAGTACGACATTGTCGTTGGCATCAACACGCCGGCACTGGACACGTTGGCTCAGCACGCCGACGAACTGCCGGCGCATGTCCAGTGTATCTTCGGCGGTTTTTATGCTGACAGCGAGGCATTGCGGGCGAAGCTGCCGCGCTCCACGGCGCTATGGCTGGAGTTTCCGGTGGAGGAAAATATCGCTTTGGGGCTGAAGATGTATCCCGGGACGAAAAAGGTGGCCGTGATTACACACAGCAACCGTACCGGCAAGCAGATACATCGGCGACTGCTGGCGGAGTTACCTAGTGACGGCCCGGTGGAGTATCTCTTGCTCAACGGCGCGGAAACGTCCACCGACGAAATGCTCGCCGTGCTCTACGGTATGCCGCAGCAGTCTTTCGTGGTGATTGCGGCCTGGCATGGCAGCAGCGAGGGCGACTACGGTTACTATCGCAATGTCTATGAGCTGATGGTGCGAGTGAGTCAGGGACCGGTGTTTTCCTGTTCTTTTCTTGGCTGTGGACTCCTGGGCGGCGTGCAGGTGCCAGCGGCGGATTTCGGCAAACGCATGGCGCAGCTGCTGGACAAGGTCCGGCTGGGCACTCTAGCCGAGCAGATCGTGCCGGAGATCATGCCCTGCACCGTGCGTTTTGATTATGACGTGCTGCAGCGTTATCCGCCGGCGCCAGGGAGTATTCCTGAAAGCGCCGAGATCGTCAATCGCCCCAAGCGCTTTTTTGAGGAGTATCCGCATCTGGTGATGGTGACGGTGCTGGCGCTGGTTGCCCTGTCGGCATTTTTCCTGATGGTCGGCCTTTTCTTCATCAGCTACTTGCGTTTGCGGCAGTTGAAGCAGAGCATGTCAGCGCTGGCCAACAACCTTCGGACCACCTTGGAGTCCATTGGTGAGGCCGTGATCGTGACTGACCCGCATGGACGCATTACCATCTTCAACCGTAAGGCCGAGTTGCTCACCGGCTTTTCCCGTGACGAGGCCGTTGGCGCCATGCAGGGACAGATCTACAAAACGACTGCGGAAAGCAGGTCGGTTGCCGAGGACGAGGGCGGCCAGGACCTCGACCGGCATTACGTGCGGCTACAGCAAAAGGACGGTAGCCCCCGGCATATCGCGGAGAATATCGCCATCATCCGCGACAAGGAATGGCGTTTTCTGGGCAAGATCGTGGTATTTCGGGACATGACGCGCGAGTACAGCTACGAAGAACGGCTACGGCTTAGTCACTCGTTGATGCGCAAGGCCGCCGAAATGGCCGGCCTGGGCTATTGCAGCGTCGATCTGGCCAGTGAGGCGATCATCAAGGCGTCGGCGGAGCTGCCCTGCTGCTGGCCGGAGGAGGCCGGCCGGCCGGTGCCGGCGAAGCGCTGGCTGTCGGCGGCGGACTATCAGCATTTTCATCAGGCGATCGCCAGGATGCGCGAGGGGCAGCAGCACGACTGCAACTTGCCTTTCAGCTCCGACTATGGCGGTGCGCGGCGGCATTACCTCTTTGTGGCGCGAGAAGTCAATGAGGACAACGGCAATGGCCATGACGGTCGTACGGCCTTCGCAGTCATCCAGGACGTCACCCAGCTGCGTTCGGCAGACGAAGAGAAGCGCAAGACGAATTTGATTCTGGACGTGATCTTGGAGAACCTGCCGGCGTTGGTCTTTATCCGCGATGTGCATGACGATTACCGCAACATCCGGGTCAACAAGATGTGCTGCGAGTTGCACCAGGCGTCGGAAGAACAGCTTCTGGGCAAGAACGTGTTTGAGCAGTATCCGCCAGAGGTTGCACGGCGGCAGCGCGAGATGGACGAGTCGTGCCGGCGGGCGCCTGGGCGGGTACAACAATGCATTGAGGAGCTGAAATTCCATGGCCGCGACTACGTTTTCAATACCCAGAAGATTGTGGTGAGCAGCGGCGAGCGAGAACTGCTAATCGGCATCAGCTTTGACATCACTGAGCAGGAGCAGAACCGCCGTGACCTGTTGGAGACCAGCATGATGTTGCAGACGC
>JAQWBY010000381.1 GCA_028706165.1 Lentisphaeria bacterium
GCTAACGATTCAATTTTACACCCTATCGAGGATATTCATGATGACCTATCGCGTTGGCGTCGGCCTTTCCGGCGGCTCGGACAGTGCGCTGGCCGCGAAACTCCTGCTTGAGGCGGGCCACGATGTCATTGGTTTCACCATGCAGCTCCTGCCGGGCTGCAGCGCGACCGCCGCCAAGGGCGCGGCCGTCGCCGCGCGTCTGGGCATCCCGCACCGGGTGCTGGACATGACTGACCGCTTTGAAGAGCTCGTTCTCACGCCTTTTGCCGATGCCTACCGCCGCGGCCTGACGCCATCGCCGTGCGTGTGCTGCAACGCGCAGATGAAATTCGGCGCCATGCTCGACGCGATGCTCGCCGCCGGCTGCGAACGCGTCGCCACGGGCCATTACGCCCGACTCGTGCCCGCTGGCGATGACACGCTGCTGCTGCGTGGTCGCGACCCGCGCAAAGACCAGAGTTACTTCCTGGCTATGCTCAATGCCGACCAGCGCCGGCGGGCGATCTTCCCCCTCGGTGACATGTTAAAGAAAGACGTCCAAGCCCGCGCCGCAGCCCTGGAGCTCGTCGCCCCTGGCGAAGGCGAAAGCCAGGATTTGTGTTTCCTGCCCGACGGCGACTTCGCGGCATTTGTCGCGGCGCGCTATCCGGAACTGTCCCGCGAAGGGTGGATTGTGACTGCCGACGGCACGCGCCTCGGTCGCCACAGCGGCGCCTACCAGTACACTCGCGGTCAGCGCCGCGGCCTGGGCCTGGGCGGCGGCCCGTGGTTTGTGCTGCGGGTCGATGTCGCCGATAATCTCGTGGTCGTCGGCCGACAGGACGACCTGCTGAGCCGCAACGTGATCCTGCAGGACGTGAACTGGCTCCTGCCACCGCCGGCGGCCGGTGCGGAACTACCCGTGCAAGCGCAGGTGCGTTACCTTATGCAGGCTCGACCTGCTACGCTACGACGGCTCGACGACAGCCGCGCTGAGATCGTCTTCGCCGATCCAGTATCCGCCGTGACGCCCGGACAGCTCGCCGCCGCGTACCTCGACGACCGCGTCGTCGCCGGCGGCTGGATCCGCTAGTTTTCCGCAAATTACGCGGATAAGGTAATGCATCACGCAGTGATACCAGCGGCTCACGCAGCGATACTGGCCGGTCACGCAGTCTCTTATTTTCAGCGCCAAAGGCGCGGCCTAAGATAGCCCAGGGCAAGCGCCCGCAGGGCGCGTCGCCCTGGGTAAGGGCCCCACCCGAATTGAGCCCTGTAAGGGCGACCTAAACAAAACCGCGCAAGGCACAAGACGGTGAAAACGTTGCAGGGGGTTCCATTGCCTCTTTGGCCCCAGTCAGCTTCGCCGACTGGGGCCAAAGAGGCCGAGGAACACGAGCATAGAGGGCGCATAACCCAGGGCGGCGCACGCTTTCAGCGTGCTTGCCCTGGGCTGGTATGCTTTCGCGCTTTCAGCGCTTCTGCCGCTTCGCGGCGATGAAAGGCAGTACCGAACGGCGCCGTGCTTGCCCTGGGCTGGTATGCTTTCGCGCTTTCAGCGCTTCTGCCGCTTCGCGGCGATGAAAGGCAGTACCGAACGGCGCCGTGCTTGCCCTGGGCTGGTATGCTTTCGCGCTTTCAGCGCTCAAATACTGACTCATCTGCGGATAGTCGAGCTACGCTATTTGAGGATAGTGCGGTCGATGATGTTTTTGCGGCGGCGGAGGTAGCGTTGGAGGTCGGCGACATCGAGGTCGAGGAAGCCGACGTTGCCATTTTCGCGAGCGAGGAACGCGGCACTGGCGCCGGCGGCCTCACCGCTGACGGCGCAAGTCGGGATGACGCGGGTGACATCCCAGGTATCACCGCCGGCGGACAGACAGCGGCCGGCGCTGATGAGGTTCGGCGTCTGGACGGCGGCCATGGCGCGCATGGGCAGGCAGTAGATGGGGCCGGCTTTGCGCCAGTCGCCGGTCATGCCGAGGGTGTCGTTGAACCAGCGGTGGTCGTCGCTGGGCTTGAGCGTGACCTTGCCCACCAGACGACGCGTCATGCGGAAGCAGGGAATAGTCGGCATCATGATCGGATAGGGATTGCCGCCGCTCTTGGCCTGTTTCGCGGCAAGGTCGTCCATCATCAGCTGCCGCGAGGCCAGGATCATCTTGGTGACCTGCGTGGCGTCGTCACCGCGGAACAACTCGCCGCTTTCCGGTAGCCGGCGGGTAGCGTTGAAGGGCTTGGTCAGCGGCATGAGCTGGACCTGACCAGCGTGGTCGATGTAGTAGTACCAGCCGCAGCGCACGTTGGTTTTCAGCGACTGGGTCTTCTCGCCGGCCGCCGCGCAAACATCGGCGTCGCCACTGGCATCGATCACGGCTTTGCAGCGCAGGGCCGTGCGGCCGCTCTTGCTCTCCACCAGCACCGCGCTGATGCGCCGGCCATCCCGAACCAGCCCACAAAAGCGCATGTCGTAAAAGAGCTTCACGCGGTTTTTGAGGAGGAGCCGTTCGAGCTTGTAGAGGTAGGTGATGGGATTGTAGCTGCAGCGATAGCGGTGTTTCTTGCGCTCCTCGAGATCGCCGCCCGGCTGCCAACAGGTCGGGGTGGGTATGACTTTGATGTTTTCAATGGGCTCACTCACGTCGTCAACAGAGAGTTTGAGCAGCTCTTCGCCAATACCGCCAATGACCTGCCGGCCCCGGCCATCGCAGAGCGGCAGGTAAATGATGACATTGCCGATGGTCGCCAGGCCGCCGAGAGCGCAGGCTTTCTCAATCAGGCAGACGCTGCTACCGCCACGGGCGGCCGCCAGGGCCGCCGCCGCGCCGGCGATGCCGCCGCCGACCACTACCACGTCGTAATCGCCACTTACCGGGATATCCCGCGCCGGCTCGCTGATCCATTCCTTCATCGCCATCGTGCCTCTTGCCTTGGGTTGCATTTCGCTTATTTTTTGATCAGGGCGACGTAGTCCAGGTTGTTGCCCTTGCCGTCTTCATTGACCATCTGGATGCGTTGCTCCCCGGCCGGGAGGTCCAGGATGACGGGCTGGCCATTGCGGACACAGTAGAAGTGATCCCAGTCGCTTTCGAGGTCGCCGAAACCACCCGTGCCGAAAAAGTGGAACGAGCCGAGGTCCTGGTCATTGACGCGGATGGAGCGCTGCGCGCCGGCGCTGCTGCTGTAGCGCACGACCAGCTGATAGCGGCCAGCCTCGGGCACCTTGATCGCCCAGGTCAGGGCGTGGCCCTGAGCATCCCAGTGCGAAAAGGCCTTGCCCTGCACGCCGCGCTTGTCGTCGCGGATCTGCACTTCGCCGCCGCTCTGGGCGACAAAGGCCTCGGCCTCGGCAAAGAAAGCGTCTTTGAGGACATTGCTGTCGTTGACGTTCAGGAAGCTCTGGCCGCGCAGCACCCGACCGTCTGCCAGCACCAACCGCGCCGTCAGTTTGGCGCGAACGCCACCCTCGACCTGCAGTGGGATATTCTCGACCATGCAGCCTGCGGCCGCCAGCTTCACCGGTATGGGCGTAGTCGGCAGATTGACACCAGCTATGGGATCGAGATGCAACGTGCCGGCGAGACCCTCCTGCATAGGCGCAGTCACGACGACACGCAGGTTGCAGAGATTGACTTCGCGCTGAACCGTCAGATTGAGATTCGGGCTGTGGGCCGATGGCAGCTTGCTCAGTAGCACGCCGCTGGTATAACCCATGGCGTTACTGCCGACGCGCATGCGATAGCTGATGTCCTGCATGAGACAAACGCGGCGATCCATCGCCGGAATGTCCGTGCTGTAAATGCGAAACTCGCCGTTTTGGCTCGTGAGTATCTCTTCACGCCAGTCCCCAAGGACGTCCGCAGCCAGGACGAACCTGCCGGCGACTCGCGAGCCGACCTCGCCGCCGTCGTGCTTGAGGATCTTGGCGCGGACGAGTTCTTTCTGGAGATCGCCGTCCCAGTAGGCCACACTAAC
>JAQWBY010000382.1 GCA_028706165.1 Lentisphaeria bacterium
CAGCATTGGTATAAGCGTATAGGTAACCGGGCAACTTTAACTGATCTGATTGAGTTTAAAAAGGAGCTTGGTATTAGTTTGCAAGCTCTAGTAATGACTCTAAAAAACTATGGTTTTTTTGATTCATAGACGCCGGTGCCGCTGGCGGCGTTGATATCCGGCCAGGACCAGAAGCGCAGTTCGTCGATTTCGTCAGCGGGCGCGGTGAATGGCCCATCGCAGGTGATGGCGAAGACGCGGGCGACTTCGCTTTCGAGCTGGTTGCAGATGCTGATGTCGAAGAGCATTTTGAGCTGGCCGGCTGCGGCGTTAACGCCGATTTCCTCGGCCATTTCGCGGAGGGCGGCGGCGTGGAAATCTTCGCCGGGCTGGAGGTGACCGCCGACGGCGCTGTCCCATTTGCCGGGTTGGATGTCCTTGTGGGGAGAGCGTTTTTGGAGGAGGACGCGGCCATCGCTGGCCATGACGACGACGTGTGCGGTGCGGTGTCGGAGAGCGGGGTTGCTATGGCAGCAGCGACGTGGGGCGATGCCAATGACCTGGCCGGCGTCATTGACGATCTCGAACATTTCGCCGTGGGTGGTAGGCACTACGGGTTATTTCCAGTCCTGGTTTTGGCGGGTGGTTAGCAGGACGCTTTGCCAGAGTTGGCCGCGCGGGTCGATTTTACGGCGGGCCATGGTTGCCAGCGGTATGGGCACGTAGGTGAAATAGCCCTGCCAGTTGCCGACGACGAGGTCGGTCATGCCAGCCATGGCGGCGTGCACGGCGTGCTGGGCGAGATTGAGGCAGAAAATGGAGTCCATGCCGCAGGTCGGTGTCGAGCGGATGATGTAGCTGGGGTCGAAGTACTTCATGGAAATCTCGATCTTGCGTTCCTTGAAGTATTTGATGATTGCATCTTTGAGGAAGAGCCCGATGTCCTTGTGGAGGATATTGCCGGATTTGTCCTTTTGCGGGGCGCTGTTGTCGGTAATGAGGTTCTGGCCGGCGCCTTCGGCGACGACGATGACCGCGTGGTGCTTGCGCAGGAGCCGGTGTTCGAGCGCTTCGAGAAAGCCGTGTTCGCCGCGGAGCTGGAATTCAACTTCGGGGATGAGGCAGAAGTTGACCAGTGAGTTGGCGAGACTGGCATTGGCGGCGATGAAGCCGGAGTCGCGGCCCATGAGGCGGACGAGACCGATGCCGTTGTAGGCGCCCTTAGCCTCGTTGTGAGCGCAGCTGATGATGGGACTGGTTTCTTGAACAGCGGTTTCAAAGCCGAAGGTCTTGTCCATGAAATTCAGGTCATTATCGATGGTCTTGGGGATGCCGACGACCGAAATGGGCAGGTTGCGTTTTTTGAGTTCGACGGCGATGTCGTGGGCGCCGCGCTGGGTGCCGTCGCCACCGATGGTGAAGAGGATATTGATGTTGAGACGGTCGAGGGTGCGGACGATTTCCTCGGTGGACTGCTCGCCACGGGATGAACCGAGGATGGTGCCGCCGGTGGTGTGAATGGCGTCGACGACGTCGGGGGTGAGACTGATGGGCTTAAGGCCGAAGGACGGCACCAGGCCGCTATAGCCGTACTGGATGCCGAAGATATTGTCGACGCCATAGACGTAATAGAGGGTATTGACGAGGGATTTGATGACGTCGTTGAGGCCGGGGCAGAGACCGCCGCAGGTAACGATGGCGGCGCGGGTCCAGGCGGCGTCATGGTAGAGCAGGTGGCGGGGGCCGGCGGCGAGGAATGCCGGTATGGGCATGCCCTTGGCGCGGAGGCAGTCATTTGCGGTGGGGTCGACGCAGTAGCTGATGCGTTCACTGTCTTCGACGAAAATGACGTCCTCGAGTGGTGATTCCAGCGTGGGGGTGCCGACGCGGGGGATGGAGAAATCGAGGTTGAACATATCTTCGATGGCGACACTCATATTTTGTGGATCCATGGTCACGGTACCTGCTTTTGCGATGGGGGGTGACAAGCGGTTTTGGGCAACGCCTTAAGATCGTCGGCGAACGGGATTTTTCCAATCGCCGGGGTGCATGGGATGGGTGATAAAGCAGGCTCGGCAGCTATAGTAGGGGCTTGTCGCGGCGCGGACGGACCCGGCTTGGTGACGGGGGAGTGCGACCGGTCCGGCGCCGAGCGATCACGAGTAGCCAGACAAGAGAAACATGACGAATGTAGCACCAACCAGATCAGCCACGGTGCTGGACATCAACGGGCAGCGTTTATCGCCGGCAGCGATCCGTCGTGGCATGGTGGTGAACATGGCTGCAGGTGCTTTGGGGCAGTCGTGGTATGCGCTGGGCCTGGGTATGCCGTTGATCATGTTCATGGAGCGCGTTGGCGCCGCCGGCGTGGTGATTGGCCTGGTGGCGATGGTGCAGAGCCTGGCGATGGTGATGCAGATACCATCGGCACTGGTAGCCGAGCGGGTTGCGAGCCGGAAGAAATTCTGGTTTTGGGTTCTGATGCCGCATCGGCTGTTGTGGTTTGCGCCGGTATTTCTGGCGTTGCATTATGGTCGTGATCCGCGAGTTGGCTGGTTGTTGTTGGCGGTGGTGACGATCAGTTCCATGTTGGGTTCGGCTGGCACGGCGTCGTGGTACAGCTGGATGATGGATTTGGTACCCGTTCGCATGCGTGGGCGCTTTTGGTCTATTCGGCAGAGTGTGGTGATGTTGGCGAATTTGCTGAGCATGGTGATTGCGGGGTGGGTATTGGATGCGGGCTGGGGCGGCAAGGATTCCAGTGAGACCATGGTTGGCTTTGCGTTGGTGTATTTGGTTGCGGCGGTCTTGGGCTGTGCGGACATTTTATTGCACCTGACGGTGCCTGAGCCGCAGCGGCGGCGGGTGAATCTGACTGGGAAGGTCCTGGAGAGTCTGCGCGAGCCGTTTCGCAACCGTGATTTTATGTGGGTGACGCTGGCTTTTGGGATGTGGAGTTTCAGCCTGGGCTTTGCGCGGTTTGGCGAGGTCTATCTCAAGCGTGAGTGTGGGGCCCAGTACAGCCATTTGTCGGCCTTGTTCATCAGTACGGCTTTAGGTTGTGTCTTTGCCAGTTATGTGTGGAGCCGGATCATGGACCGCATTGGTAACCGCACGGCGTGCATGCTGATGTTCGTGGTCGGGCCTTTTCTAGCGTTGGGGTGGTTTTTTGCGCCGGCATCGGCGCTGACCCTGCGTTTTCTGCCTGGTCAGCCGGTGGTGCCGGGGATCATCGTGGTGTTGTTCGTGATCAATTTTTTTGCGGCGGCGTCGTATTCGTGTACGGGGTTGGTTCAGATCACGATGTGCAGTGCGACGACGACTCCCGAGAACCGAACCATGGCGATGGCTTTGCACTGGACGGCGGTGGGTTTACTGGGAGCGCTTGGGCCGGTGCTGGGCGGCGTGGTGATGGACTTGTGGGAAAAGACGGATTTTGGTTTGGTTTTGCCCTTTGGGTTGCCGTTTTCGTATCAGCACGTGCTGGTGTTGATTCACATGCTGATCTGTTGGTTTATCGCCTTGCCGTTATTGCGCAAGGTCCAGAAGGGCCATGGCGAGTTGCCAGTAAGTACCTTCATGGGCAATCCCTTGCGGGTGTTGGGGGTTATTCAGAACATCATGTTGTTCAGTGGTGCGGCGAGTGCGAAAGCCCGTGCGCGGGCGGTCACGCAGGCAGGCGCCTTGCGTTTGTCTTACGCGGTAGATGATTTGCGCGAGAAGTTGGACGACCCGTCCATGCTGGTGCGGCAGAATGCCGTGTTGGCGCTGGGGCGCATTGGCACGACCGATGCGGTAGAAGTGCTGCTGACGAAGCTGGCGGACCCGGATAGCGATCTGTCGCCGGAGATTGCCCGTGCGTTGCGCAGTTGTCGCAAGCCCGGCGTGGTTGACGCCTTGTTGGCCAAGATGAAGGTCGGGGACCAGGAGACCATCAGGGAGATATCGCTGACGCTGGGCTG
>JAQWBY010000058.1 GCA_028706165.1 Lentisphaeria bacterium
CAGAGCAGCGAGGGCTGCGGGGCGCGTTGCGGCAGAGCGGCGAGGGCAGGGCAGGGGGGCTGGTTAGCTGAGGTGGGAATTGCCGCCGGCGTTATTGAGCTGGAGGGAGTTTTCCATGCGGCTGGGGGTAAGCGTGGACAGCGCGTCGATAATGCGTTGGCGGTAGGTGCCGGTGCCTTCGCCGCCGTGGAGGGCGGCGTAGGCGAATTCGCCGGCGATACTTATGGCGGCGACGCCGGCGCAGGCGGCGAGCAGGGGGCGATCCGGCGCAGCGCCGATACAGGCGGCGCAGAGTGAGGTGGCCATGCAGCCGGTGCCGGTGACCTGCCGCATCAGAATATGCCCGTTGCACATGGCGACGAGGCGTTCGCCGTCGCTGACGTAATCCACGGCGCCGGTGATGGCGGCGATGCAGTGGTAACGGCTGGCGACGCGGCGGGCGACATTGGCAGTGCTGCTGCTTTCGGCGGCCATGGAATCAACGCCACGGGTAGCCGTGGTGTCGTGGTCGCCAGCGATGCATTGCAGTTCGGCGAGATTACCGCGGATGATGGCGACTTGCAGTTCGCGCAGGAGGGTACTGACCAGTTCATGGCGGAAGGGCGTGGCGCCGACGCCGACGGGGTCGAGAACCACGGGGATGCCGCAGGCATTGGCGGCGCGACCGGCGGCGAGCATGGCCGCTTCGCTGAGTTCGTCTGGCGTACCGATATTGAGGACAACGGCTGCCGCGTGCCGGGCCATGTCGGCGGCTTCGCGCACGCATGGTGCCATGACAGGTGAGGCGCCGACGGCCAGTACGGCGTTGGCGCAGTCATTAACGGTGACGACGTTGGTCAGGTGGTGGACCAGCGGGCTCTTTTGACGGATCATGCCAAAGGTCTCGGCAATCTGTTGGGGCAGCTTCATGGCGACGACTTTCTGGCTGATGAGGGCCGGCTAGTGGGTGAAACGCGATTAATACCAGTCGACGAAATGGTGGAGGGGGCCGCAGCCCTCGCCGATAGCCAGGCCGGCGGCCATGGCGCGGCGGACGTAGGCCTTGGCGATTTCGCAGGCAGGCAGCAGCGCTTGGCCTTTGGCGGTTTCGGCGGCAATGGCGGCGGAGAGGGTGCAGCCGGTGCCGTGGGTGTTGCGGCTGGCGATGCGTTCGCCAGGCAGCCAGCGGGCGTCGTGGCCGTCGTAGAGCAGATCGTTGGCGTGGTCGCTGCTATGGCCGCCCTTGATGAGCGCGGCGCGGGCGCCGAGGGCGCAGATGGCCTTGGCGGCGGCGAGCATGTCGTCCTGGCTGACGACGGCGCGGCCGGTGATGACTTCGGCCTCCGGCAGATTTGGCGTCACCAGCTGGACCAGCGGCAGCAGTTCGTCCCGCAGGGCCGACACCGCATCGGGCTGGAGGAGGTGGCTGCCGCTTTTGGAGACCATCACGGGGTCGAGGACGACAAAGGCGGGGCGCCAGTGCCGCAGGCGGTCGGCGACGCTGCGGATGATGTCGGCGCTGGAGAGCATGCCGATTTTGACGGCGTCGACGCGGATGTCGCTGAAGACGGCGTCGATCTGGCCGGCGACCATGTCGCAGCTGATATTCAGCACGGCGTTGACGCCGCAGGTATTCTGGGCGGTGATGGCGGTGATGGCGCTCATGCCGAAGACGCCGCGGGCGGAGAAAGTCTTGAGGTCGGCTTGAATGCCGGCGCCGCCGCTGGAGTCGGAGCCGGCGATGGTGAGTGCGCGTGGCAGGTCCATGATGTCATTCTCCCGAAAAGAGACTGTGAGGCGGAAATGGGCGCGGGTGCTGCTCAGAGGCCGAGGAACAGTCCGGCGAGACTGAAATAGACCATGAGGGCGAAAGCGTCAACGATGGTGGTGAGCATGGGGCTGGCCATGAGGGCCGGGTCGAAGCGCAGGCGTTTGGCGAACATCGGCAGCAGGCAGCCGATCAGCTTGGCAAAGACGATGGTGATGAAGAGGGTCAGGGTGACGACGAGGTCCACTCGCGGATTGCTGTCTTTGACAAAGAGCATGATGCGCAGGAGATTGACCGACGCCAGCACCAGGGACACCAAGATGCCGACGCGGAATTCCTTCCAGACGACCTTGAGCCAGTTGCTCAGTTCAATTTCGCCCACGGCCATGCCGCGGATGATGAGGGTGGACGCCTGGGCGCCGCAGTTGCCGCCGGTGTCCATCAGCATGGGGATGAATGCGGCCAGGATGACCACGGTCTGCAGCAGCTCCTGGTAGTGACTGATGACGGCGCCGGTGAGGGTGGCTGAGATCATCATGAACAGCAGCCAGAAAATGCGGTTGCGCGCCAGACGCCAGACGCCGGTTTTGAGATACTCGCTTTCGGACGGGTGCAGCGCGGCCATTTTCTCAATGTCTTCGGTGTTTTCGGCGACAATGACGTCGATGATATCATCAATGGTGATGATGCCGACAATGCGTTGTTCGTTGTCGATCACGGGCATGGCGATGAGGTCGTATTCGCGGAATTTCTGGGCGACGTCTTCCTGGTCATCGTGGGTATGGACGGCGATGACGGGCGTGGTCATGAGATCGCGGATGAGGGCATCGTCTTTGCTGAGGAGGATGCGGCGCAGGGACACGGCGCCGGTGAGGACGCGCTGGGGGGAGGTGACGTAGCAGGTGTAGATGGTTTCGCGGTCCATGCCGCGCTTGCGGATGTGGGCGAGGGCCTCGGCGGCGGTCATGGCCTCGAAGAGATAGATGAACTCGATGGTCATGAGGCCGCCGGCGCTGTTGTCGGGATAGCGCAGGGCGGCGTTGATGGCCGCGCGCTTGGTGGGGTCGGCGTGGGCCAGAATGCCGGTGACCATGTTGGCCGGCAGCTCTTCGAGAAAGTCTACCGCGTCGTCGACGAAAAGGCGGTTGATCAGGTCGTTGATTTCCTGGTCAGTGATACTTTCGGCGAGGAGGCGGTGCAAGTCCGGGTCGAGGTAGGTGAAGACGGCGGCGGCGAAGTCCTTGGGAAGCAAGCGGAAGACGAGGAGCAGCTTGTCCTTGCCGACTTCGCCGAGGGCGCTGGCGACGTCGGCGGGGTTGAGTGCGACGAGTTTTTCCCGCAGTTCGGGCAGCCGGTTTTTTTCCAGTAATTCCAGAATTGCTTCCATGGCCGGTCCTTTGGGGGGGCTTTGCCGGCTGCGGCGCGCGGTCTGCGCGCGGTCGGTCGGGCGGGAGGGAAGAGGGGGCGGGCCACGGAGCGCCAGTAGCGGTGGCTCCTGGCGTCATCCGCCCTGGTTGCCGTGCTTGTGGCTGCCGGGGCGGATGGACGGTGTGGCCGGGTTATTTGGCCCAGTTCACGTCAACACTGCGTTGGGTTGGGCCGACGTAGAGTTGGCGTGGGCGGTAGATGCGGTGTTCGGAGCCGTCGCGCATTTCCAGCCATTGGGCTATCCAGCCGGGGAGCCGGCCGATGGCGAACATGACCGTGAACATGTTGGTGGGAATGCCCATGGCGCGGTAGGTGATGCCGGTGTAGAAGTCCACGTTGGGGTAGAGGTGACGTTCCTTGAAATAGCGGTCCGCCAGCGCAGCTTCTTCCAGGCGCTGAGCGATATCAAGTAGCGGGTCTTTGAAGCCGAGGTGGTCAATGACCTTGTGGCAGATGGCCTTGGCGACGCGGGCGCGGGGATCGTAGGTCTTGTAGACCCGATGCCCGAAGCCCATGAGGCGGAAGGGGTCGTCCTTGTCCTTGGCGCGGTCGATGACCCGGGTGATGTCGCCATTGTCTTCCTGCTGGATTTTCTCCAGCATTTCGATGACCTGCTGGTTGGCGCCACCGTGGAGGGGGCCCCACAGGGCGCAGATGCCGGCGGAGATCGACGCGTAGAGATTGGCGCCGGAGGAACCGACGGATTTGACTACGGACGACGAGCAGTTCTGCTCGTGATCGGCATGGAGGATGAGCAGTTGGTTGAGCGCCCGGGTGATGACTGGGTCGGGCTTGTAGCCATTGACTGGCGTGTAGAACATCATGTTGAGGAAGTTCTCGCAGTAGCTCAGGTCCGGCCGCGGGTAGACGATGGGCTGGCCCTTCATCTTCTTGTAGGTGAAGGCCGCGATGGTGCGCACTTTCGAGAGCAGGCGTGTGACCATGATGTCAATGGCCTCATTCGGGTGCGATTCCAGCTCGGGATAGAAGGTTGACAGCGTCACGGCCATGGCCGACAAGGTCGCCATCGGATGCGCGTGGTCGGGGAAGAGATCGTAAAAATGACGCATGCCTTCATGGAGCATGGAATGCTGATTCATCAGCTCGCTGAAGGCCGCGCGTTCGTCCTTTTTGGGCAGGAAGCCGTGCACCAGCAGGTAGGCCACGTCAAGGAAGTTGCAGCGCTCGGCCAGTTCGTCGATGTCGTAACCGCGGTAGCGCAGAATGCCTTTTTCGCCGTCGATGAACGTGATATTGCTGCTGCAGGAGCCGGTGTTGGCATAGCCCGGATCGTAGGTGATCAGGCCGCTTTGGGCGCGCAGCTTCTGGATATCCATGGCGATTTCGCCTTCACTGCCTTCATAGACGGGCAGTTCATAGACCTTGCCATTGAGTTCCAGTTTGGCCTTGGTTATTTCCTTGGCGTACATCATGTAAGGGGTCTCACTTTCTTGGGTGCCCCAAGCGCAGGTTGCTGATTGAGTCCGGGCGTTGACAACGGCTTCCTGTGAAAGCCAAAAAAACGAATATGAAATATAATGTTTTTACTTATATATATCAAGATGGCGGCCGAATAAGCGCCATCGTGCCATTGGGGGCCGTGGTGTCACCTGGCTGCCGGTCGTGGTGTTGCTCAGAGGTCCTGCTCGAAACCGGCCCAGTCGTGCCATTGTCGGGCGAAGTCCTCGACGTAGAGATCGAGGTAGTTGCCGGCGATAGCCGACGCGTGCGGCAGGCGCCAGAGATTGGTGCAGCGTTTGAGGATGGAGTTTGCCGGCAGCGGCTCGGTCTGGAAGACGTCCAGGCAGGCGCCGGCGATGCGGTGGGCTTCGAGGGCGGCGTAGAGGGGCTTTTCCTCAATGGCGTTGCCGCGGCCGACGTTGCAGATGGTGGCGTGTTTTTGCAGCAGGCCGATGCGGCGGGCGTCGATGATGTTGTTGGTGTCGGGTGCGCCGGGCAGGGCGATGACGACGTGGTCGGCGCCGGGGAGGACTTTGTCCAGGTCGCTTTCGGTAAAGATGCAGTCGTGCTGATCGAACCAGGCTGGCGCGGGTTTGCTGAGGCTGCGGCGCATGCCGCTGATGCGAACGCCGAAGGGCTTGAGGAGTTTGCCGATCCAGTCGCCGATATTGCCCATGCCGAGGATGACGACGTGGCTGCCGCGCAGGGGCCTAAGGATGCCATTGAGTTCCTGCCGTGGCCAGGCCAAGTCGGCGAAGGTGCTGGCGGCCGGGAGGATGCCCCTGGTCATGGCCAGGATCATGCCGACGACGGTTTCGCCGATGATTTCGCCGTGGAAGGCCCCGTACATCAAGCGCAGCTGTGGTGGCGGCGAGACCAGGAGAAGATCGCGGCCGGCGGCGGGGGTGGAGAGGAGGCGCAGTCGTGGCGCCAATTCGAACCACTCCTGTTTGAAGGTCCAGACCATGGCGCAGTCGCAGTCGGGGAGGGCATTGACCAGCGCCTGTTCGCTTTCACAGATGCGCACCCGCAGCTGTGGTAGCAGTCGCTGCAGGTGCTGAGCCTGTGCGGGGTGGAAGTTCCAGCAGTCGACCTGCGGATGTCTGATGTGAACGGCGACGTCAATCAAAGCGGGGGTGTCCATGCTGCGTCTCGGGATAGGTGGCTGCGGGGAGGGGCGAGCGTGGTCACGCGTCGCGGCGGTACTAAGGCGGTGAAGGCGCTGGCTTTTGCTATACTATAGTGCCGAAATGGCCCGAGGCGGGCGTGGAACGTTCCCGGCGCCTGGGCGCCGCCGACCCGGCGGGGTGACGCGTTTTTTTTATCCGCAGATTCCGCAGATTCACGCAGATTATTTTTACGATAGGCTGCATGGAAGTCCAAGGCCCTTCCCGGCCCGGTGCCAGCGAGAGGCATGCCGTGCATCCGTTGTCAACGGCTGGCCGATAATGAAAAAAGGATGAAGTATCTGGCGCTGATTTGCAAAGAGGGGTAAGGGGGATACATTTAAGATTCGTTTTCATCCTATTGCTTTGCCAGTTTTGACCTTCAGCTTAAGTGTCAGCTTGAAAACAGGAAGTGAGTCACCATGGGTTCAGTTAAGAAGAAACGCCGGAAGAAGATTGCCAAGCACAAGCGTCGCAAGCAATTGCGCGCACAGCGTCACAAGAAGAAATAAAGCCGCTAGGTTGGCATGAGCTAAGCAAAGGAGGCAGCATTGATGCCTTCGCGCCATAAATCAATTTTACTTGTATTGATTCTGGCGATTGTAGCGAGTGCTGGCGAGTGGCCATTTGACGACGCGAATGAAGGCGCAGGTCTGGTGACAGATCTGCGCCTTTCCGCGTCTTCGGCAACAGAGGCCGCGGCTTGGGCCGAGTATGCCAAGGGGCTGTATGTGCTTGGGGGTGACGGGGCGACTTTTGCGGATGCGGCGCCGCATTTTTCCCGCGCGTTGCTGTATTTGCCGGACTCGCCGTATCTGCTGCGGGCCCTGATTGGGCCGCGGCTGGTGGCCAAGGACTGGCTAGCCTGCATGGCTGATCTGGCGCCGGTGGTCGCGGCCCATCCAGGCGCGGTGATGCCCAATCTCATCTACGCGGACTTACTGGAGGAGACGGGCAAGCGCGACGAGGCTATCGCGCATTTGCAGCGGACGTTGACGACGACGGCCTGGAGCGATGCCCGGGTCGTCAAAGAGCTGGCGCAGAAGTTGTGGGCTGCCAAGCAGGGAAAGGCCGCTGCCGAGCTGTATGTGCAGGCGCTGCGGCACGAGTCCCTGCGTGATGACGTGTCGTTTGTCTGCGCGGCCGCGGCTACGTGGTACGCGTATGCCGATGTCGTGCTTGCTAGTGAGACCGAACCTGGGTGGGGCTTGCGGCGCCGGGCCGCAGCGTGGCGCAAGCGGGCGCGCCGCCAGGCCGTGGCTTTGGCAAAGCGCCAGGAGGCGGTACCGGCGGCTTCGGCGGCTTCAGGACTAGACGAGCGTCTTATGGTTGGCAGCTTGTTGGCTGATGTGGGCGAATGGGAGCGCTTAGGTGACTACATCGACAGGCTTGGCCAGGAGATGAGTAGCGGCACGAGCCGTTTTGCCTGGGCGGACTTGCGGCTTCGCTTGCTGCGCCAGCGGGAAGACCTCGCGGGCATGCGTTCCTTGTACGGCCAGTTGCTTGCGGACATGCTGATACCGCGGCCCTTGCTGTTTGCCGCCGGCGAATTTTATCTTGAGCACGACCAGCTGGCGGAAGCCATTGAGGCCTTTGAGCGTCTGCAGGGCATGGAGCCGGATAATATCGGTCTGCGGCTGCAGCTCGCGCATATCTATTTGCAGGCGAATGACCCCCAGCGAGGCATGGCCCTGCTGGCGCCGGTGTCGGTTCTGCCACCGCGCGGGCTCCTTTTGCGGGCCTATTTGTGGCGGAAGCAGGGGGATCAGGAGCGCGCCTACGCGGACATGAAGAAGGCCGGCGAAGCCGCGCAGACTCGCAAGGACGATGATTTTTTCGACACCGGTTATTATTTCACCCTGGCGATGATCTGCGAAACGACCGGGCGCATTGACGAGGCGATAGAGTTGTGTCGTATCGCCTATAAGCGCGAGCCGGAGAATCCCGCCTGCGCCAATTTCCTTGGCTATTTGCTGGCGGATCACAACCGCGAATTGGCCTATGCTCGTGAGTTGATCGACCAGGCGCTGGCGAAAGAGCCGGATTCCATTGCCTACCTGGACAGCCGCGCCTGGGTGTATTACCGTCAGGGGCTCTTCCACGACGCGATGCTGGTGATGGCTGATCTCCTCCAGCGCGGTGTCGAGCAGGAGGACAGCGACGGCGTCATTGCCGACCACGCTGGCGATATCTTCGCCGCCAATGGCTATGCGCGGCTGGCCGCATTCTACTGGGGCCTGGCGCTGGACAAAAACACCGGGGACGCCGCCGGCAAGATCCGCGCGAAGATGGCGCCGTGAGTCGCTGACGGCACCCTGCCACGCCCATCCATACGGGCGCCGTGAGGCGCGGTTGACAGCCCGTAAATCCATGCCCAAAGGGGCGCCGTGCGGCGTCCAGGCTGATTCCCCGCTGTTTCAGCGGCGGAACATGAAGTACACGGCCCCGAGCATGCACATCCCTGCCCAGAGGAAATTCCAGTTCCATTTTTCCTTGAGGAAGAAGAGTGCGAATGGCACGAAGACGCTGAGGGCGATGACTTCCTGCAGGATTTTGAGGTGGGCGACGGAGACGACTTGCGCGCCAATGCGGTTGGCAGGCACTTGCAGGAGATATTCAAAGAGTGCGATGCACCAGCTCACCAAGGCGGCAATGTACCATTTGCGGTGGTTCATCGTGTGCAGATGGCCGTACCAGGCAAAGGTCATGAAGACGTTGGATGCAGTCAGAAGCAGGATGGTGCGGTACAGGGGAGGCATGACGCGCTGGCCTTTGGTTGTCGAGGTTACTGACTCAGGGGGGGCAAGGCTGATACTATATCCTGCGATTCAGCTATCGCCTGACACGCGTTGACTAGCCTGACGGGCGGCACGTAATGCCTCACTCATTGATACCAACCTTTCCTGCAATCTTTTGTTTTCAGCGCCAAAGGCGCGCCCTAAGATAGCCCAGGGCAAGCGCCCGCAGGGCGCGTCGCCCTGGGTAAGGGCCCTACCAGAAATGCGCCCTGTAGGGGCGACCTAAAAAACGGCGCCGGGGGCGCAAGGAACAAGACGGGGAAGACGTTATATCAGGTTCCATTGCCTCTTTGGCCCCAGTCAGCTTCGCCGACTGGGGCCAAAGAGGCCGAGGAACACGAGCAAAAATGGCGCTTTACCCAGGGCGTCGCGCGCCTTCGGCGCCGCTTGCCCTGGGCTGGTATGCTTTCGCGCTTTCAGCGCTTCTGCCGCTTCGCGGCCTGGGATGCCGGGCGCGCGAGTGGGCGCTTGCTGGCCTCTGGCGACGGCGCGGGCTGAAAGCCCGCACCACGGCCGGAAGACGGGCGCGCCTGGGGCCGCCCTTTGCTCTACCGCTCAATTATCAATGAGTGAGGGATTACGGGCGGCACAAGAAGGACTGACTGCCATTTTCGCGGACGGATCGTCTTTTTATTGTTATCGCGGACGGATCGGACGGATCGGACGGATCGTCGATTTGATCGGTCTGATCGGTCTGATCGGTCTGATCGGTCTGATTATCGCGGCAGGCAACAATGGCTAAGAGGCAGCCAGTGGTAACCTGCGCCTGCACCAAGCCGCGTAGTTGCATTAAAAAAGAATAAAAATGAAAAAATCGTCTTCTGTTGGTTGAAATGTGCAAATAAAAGCAATAACATATTGCATTGACTTGCTGTTTAAGCAGGCATTTATTTTCATTTGTTCCAAGAGGAGGTGCATCATGGCCGTATTTAGAAGGGTTTGGCGTGGTGGCGGCTGGTGTCGTTTCGGGGTGTTAGCGTTGGTGCTGGCCTTGAGTTTTCCCGCGGCAGCCGCGATATGGCATGTCAAGAGCGATGGTGACGATGGCCGCGATGGCCAGAGTTGGGCGCAGGCGTTGGCGTCGGTGCAGGTGGCGCTGTCGCGGGCGGCGGTAGGCGATGCGGTATGGATTGCGGGTGGGGAGTACGAGGCGACCGAGAGTCGGTTGCTGGAGCCGGATGCGGAGTGGGAGTGGTCCTTCCGTCTGCGTGATGGTGTGGACATCTACGGTGGTTTTGCGGGCCACGAGAGATCGCCGGCAGAGCGGGCATTGGCTGCGGCGCATGACGGCATCCCGCCGTGCGCGTGGGATTATGCGTCGGCGACCAGATTGACGATACCCGACCATGCCTTTGGCTCGGTGCTGAAGGCCGATGCTGACGCATTTACCCTGCGCACAGTGGTGGATGGCGTGGTGCTCTGCGGCGGCATGGCTTTTAGCAGCGGTCTGGCCGGCGTTGGCGGTGGGGCGCAGTTGCCGGGTAATGTCGTTCTGCGGCGGAGTGTGGTCACGGGTTGCATGGCGCGTTATGGCGGCGGCGTGGCCATGAGGGGCGACAGCGTGCTGGAGCAGTGCCTAATCTGCGACAATGAGTTGCTGCCCGATGGCTGGGGCGCGGCAGGCGCCGGCGTGTATGTCATAGATGACGAGGGGCGGGTCAGCAATTGCCTGATACGCGACAACGGGGTGGCGGACCGCGGTGTGCAGGAGGGCGGCGGGATCTATCTGCTCGGCGCGGGAACCGTCAACCACTGCACGATCGTTGGCAACTACGCCTTGCATGATGGCTCCGGTGTCTGTGCGCCGGTTGCCGCTGCGCGGCTGCTCAATCTGGTGGTCTGGGGGAACTGTGGCAATGACAAACAGTTGGTTGCGCCAGCCAGCGACTTGTCCTACAGCGCGATAGCCGGCGTGAATGCGCCGGGGCAGGCTGTCATTCCGCTGGCGGCGGGCAATTGCGGGGTCAATGGTCCTGAGGTCAATGACAATGAAAACGATCATTATTTCATCTGCTTTCGTGATCTGGCACGGAATGACTATCGCTTGGGGGCGGGGTCGTATGCGATCAATCGTGGCGTGGATGCCCTGCTTGCTGCTCATGACGCCGCAGGGGCGGCGCGGCTGAGTCGGCTGGTGCCAGATCCAGGTGCCTTTGAAACTGCGTATCGTGGGCAGCTTTGTGGAGACTTTCAGGTGGAAACGCCCTGTGTCTACGGCTGGGAGTCGCTGGTGACGCCGCGCCCGGGCGTTTGTACGCCAGCCATGGCCGAGACGACGTTTCAGGCGCAAGCTGATCGCTTGCGTTGGCGACAAGACGCCGAGGCGCGACATTATGCGCAGTGGCTGCAGGCAGGCCCAGTTCTACTCGAAATGGGGCTGGCAGTGACTGGCGCGCAAGCCGATGCCTGGGAAACGGCGACTCGCCGTCGCCAACTCGTGGTGCAGCCGCAGACCGTGTACATTGCCGCCAACGATGTTGATTATTACTATGGCACGGCCATGCCTGAGTTGGGCTGGGAGCTGCTGGCGGGGCGACTCGCCGGAGAAGACCGCGTCGTCGGCGCGCTGGCCTGCACGCCGGGGACGATGCTTGAGCGCGGTTACCCGATTACGCAAGGCAGCCTGGCGATTGCTGACGGTCGGGACGGCGCCAACTACCACATCGAATTTTTCCCCGGCCAGCTGAACTATCGGAAAGCGGTAGCGACATTGCGGCTGGCGGCTGGCAGTTGCGTGTATAACGGCGAGGCAACGGCGCCGGAACTGGTCAACGATCCTCCGGGGCTGAACATCGACATCGTCTATGCGGGCCGCGACGGCACGGTCTACTCAGCAAGCACCGCGGCACCGCGGGATGTTGGCAGTTACACGTTGACGGCAACCGTCCGGGATGAGCATTACTGCGGCAGTCTGCAGGAGCCCTTTGCCATCACGCCGGCGCCGTTGACGGTGACGGCGGCCAACCAGGAGCGGCCATTTGGGAGCGCCAACCCAGCGCTGACCATGTCGTTCAGTGGTTTCTGCGCACGGGATAGTGTTGCGGACATCGTGCAGCCAATACTGACGACCGCTGCCGGCCCAGACAGCCCAGTCTGTGCTGGCGGCTATGCAATCACCGTTTCAGGCGGTGCGGCGCGCAACTACGCATTTGTCTATGTGCCGGGGGTGCTGACGGTCACTCCGGCTGAGCTGGTGGGCTCTGACGTGGTCAGTCAGGCTATCACCTACGGTGCAAAGCTGGCTACTGCCCCGCTGAGCGGCAGGGTGTGCGCAGTGACCAGCGGCGCAATAGTGCCGGGGCGTTTCGTTTGGAACGGCGGCGATACTATTCTGCCCGTTGGCACACACAACCGAAGCTGGGTGTTCCATGCCGATGACAGTGGTAATTACCGGGCGCTGAGCGGCGCCAGCACTCTGCGGGTGGACTGCCGCCCGGTGGCGGTAAAGGCTCTGTCCCGGAGCAAGATATACGGCGAGGACGACCCGAGTCTGACCTATAGCATTGTCTCGGGGGCGCTGGTGCCGGGGGATTCCTTCAGCGGCGCTTTGGCGCGGCAGCCGGGCGAGAACGTCGGCGTCTATGCCATCAATCAGGGCAGCCTGGCGCTGTCAGCAAATTATGCGCTGAGTTATCAGAGTGCAAACGTGCGCATCACTGTGCGCCAAATCACGGTTTCCGCTCAAGATAGTGGCAAAGCGTTCGGAACGGCCGATCCAGTCCTGCCTTACGCCGTCACTTCGACGGCGGGGCTGGTAGCGGGTGACCGTTTTCACGGGGCGCTGTCGCGTGCGCCAGGTGAAGACATTGGCGTGTATGCCATTAGCCTGGGCAGCCTGGCTTTGTCAGCCAACTACGCGATGGTTTTCAATACAGCGCGTTTTACCATCAACGAAGCTGGCTTGGAGCTGGCTGCGCCGCTGGCGCTCGGCGGGATCGTCTACGGGCAGACCTTGCGCCGCGCGACGATTGTCGGCGAAGTCCGCCACTTCGCCACGGGCGAAAGGGTGCCAGGGGTGTTTTCCTGGGTGCAGGAGGACGTGGCGCCGCCGGCAGGGACCAGAGATTACGAGTGGCTTTTTGAGCCAGAAGCCGCGGACAGCTATGCGCCTTTGCATGGCTCTGCCACGCTCACAATTGCGCCCGCACCGCTGACAGTCCGTCTGCAGACCCCGGCGCCGGAACGCAGCTATGGCGCGGCGAACCCGCCATTGGGGCTGGCGTACTCGGGCTTTGTCCTCGGCGAAGACCAAGCGGTGCTGGTGAGGGTGCCAACGGCGCAATGCGCGGCGACAGTCGCCAGTCCGGCCGGGGTATATCCGGTGACGATTTCCGGTGGGTTGAGCAGCAATTACACTTTCGTCTATGAGACCGATGTCCTGACGGTGGCACCGGCGCTGCCGCGCGCGCAGGACATAGCAGCCGCGGCGGATGCCGTCTATGGGATGGCTTTGGCAGACCTTGGGTTGACGGGGAGCTTTGCCCATCCGACTGAGGACGTGGCGGTTCCCGGGCGCTTGGTCTGGGAACTGCCCGGCGCCATGGTATTGCCGGCTGGCGAGCATTGGCTGAGCTGGGTGTTCACTCCGGAATCCAGCAATTACAGCGAACTTCGCGGCGAGCAGCCGGTGACTATTGCCAAGGCGGCACTGCAGGTCAGCGCAGACGATCAGTCCAGGTGGTACGGCGACGCCAATCCCGACTTGACGCTGACTTACGCCGGGCTGGTCAACGGCGACACGCTTGCTACGCCTGGGCTGTTTACCACTGCGCCGCAAGCACAATGCGTTGCCGACGCCACGACTCTCGCCGGAGCCTACCCGATCACCGTTGCCGGCGGTCTCGCCGAGAACTACCATTTCGTGTATGAGCTGGGGACCTTGACCGTCAGAGCCATTGAGCCGGTCGTGGACAGTTTTACGCCACCAGTGTTCTTTTACGGTGAAAACGTGGCGAGCAAGGCCCCGACGGCGGTTGTGCGCCACCCGGGCAGTGGCGAAGAGATGGGCGGGTACTTTGTCATCTGCGGGGAAGAGGACTTTCCGGCGGTTGGGGTGTGGCCGCGCGGCTGGCGCTTCATCCCGTCGTTGCCCGGTTCTGTGGCTGAACTTGAAGTGAGCGCCGCTCTGGTTATTCAGCCCCGCATTTTACGCATTCAGCCGGCGAACGTCAGTAAAATTTATGGTGAAGCGGAGCCGGCCCTGTCGTGGTCGTTGGCTGCGGGGTCCATGTCGCTGTATAATGGTGACCGAGTCAGTGGTGCGTTGGTCCGGGAGCCCGGCGAGCAGCCCGGTGAATACGCCATCCAACTCGGGACATTGACCGCGGGCAGCAATTACAGCCTCGAACTCTTGCCGGCGGTTATGAGCATCAGCCAGCGATCTTTGACCTTGCAGTGTCTGGCGGCGACAAAGGTCTACGGCGACCCCGATCCGGTTTTCCAATACCACCTTGTCGCGGGCAGCCTGTTAGCGGGCGACACGCCCGTCGGCCAGCTTGGACGCCTTGCCGGCGAAGACGTCGGCAGCTACGCCATGACCCAAGGTAGTTTGACATTTCCGGACTATTATCGCGTGACGCTCCAGTCAGCGCCGCTGATGATTGTGCCGCGGGCGCTGACGGTGACTGCGATGCCGGCCAGCAAGGTGTACGGCAATGCTGATCCCGTGTTCGCGTGGACCTTGAGCGCGGGGGCGCTGCAGGCAGGGGATGAATTGAGCGTGGTGTTGGGGCGCCAGCCAGGCGAAAACATCGGCGCCTATGCGATCATTCCCAGCTTACTGACGGGCGGACCCAATTATGTACTGTCCTTTGTTAGCGCGAATTTGGTCATAGAGCGCCGCCATGTCGGGGTGATAGCGCATGATCAGGCGAAGCTGGTAAGTACGCCGGATCCGGAATTCACCTACGAGCTTGCTCCTGGCAGCGAGTTGCCTTCAGGTGCCCGTTTCAGTGGTGCGTTGACTTGGTCGGGGTATAACATTCCTGGCTACCATGACATTCTCATTGGCACCCTGACCTTGGGCAACAATTGCATCATTGATTATACACCCGGCCGGCTACGAATCGCGTATCCCAATCCCGTGCTGGCCGAGGCGGTGACAGCGAGTGTTATCTCGTATGGCGACCCGCTGAGTATGTCCCTGCTCAGTGGCCGTTTTCTGCATCCGCTAACCGGCGAAACGTTGCCAGGCACCTTGAGTTGGGACAACCCTGATCGTCGCTATCTGGCCGGCAGCTATTCAACCCGATTTATCTTCACCCCCGATCCAGCTAGCGGAATTAGCACCATCTACCAGGGCACGGTGATCGTACAGGTCCTGCGGCGCCGCCTGAAAATCGTCGGCGACCGGATTGAAAAGGCCCATGCCGCCGCCTTGCCCCCGCTGACTTGGCATATCGCCGAGGGCACCTTGTATTCCGGGGATACCCTGACAGGAAAGCTGGTATGCAGCCTGCTGGATAATGTCGGTGAATATCCTATTCTGCAAGGCAGTTTGGCGGCACCCGCCAGCTATGAAATGGAGTACGTGTCTGGGGTGTTGGTGGTCACGCCCCGGGTGTTGCACCTCCAAGCCTATGACAACAGCAAAATTGCTGGCGGCTACGAGCCGACGCTCAGTTATTTTCTGGCCAGCGGTTACTATTTGGTGGGTGCCAAGCCAACTGGCCAAGTGGCCAGGGATCCGGGCGAGGCGCCAGGAACCTACGCAATTCGGCAGGGCAGCCTGACGCCACCGGCCAATCACGTCATTGACTTCAGCAATGGCACGTTTACCATTTATCCCGCAACCCGTGGCGGCGATGACTACGCTGCCGGCAATGGCGGCATGGCTGCGCCTGATGCAGTCGAAAGCTGGGACAGTGATGGCCTCAAGGGATTGGACGCAGTCACCGCAGAAGCGACAGCAAGTTATGCGGTGGTTTCACCGGACTTTGCCGGCGCGGGCACGTCCGGCGCTGAGCTCCCGGCTCTCGGCAGCTTATGCTGTGCCACTCTTGAAGAGGCGATTGCCGGGGTGGCCGCCGGCGGGGTGATTCATGTCATGCCCGGACTCTACCTGGCGCCCGGCGACGGCAACTGGCTGGTCGACAAACCGCTGACGCTGTGCGGCATGTCCGCCAATGGCCCCGATGATGTCGTATTACACGGGAGTGTGGTGGTTGCCGGCCCTGCTGCCCGGGGTGTGCAGCTGGCAGGCTTGACTGTCCTGTCCCGCCAGGAACGCCCTGCGGTTGTCCTGACGGCAGGCGTTTCGCAAGTCGCCCTGACCGAAAACACGCTGGTCGGCGGCGATTGCGCGATAGGCGCCGATCTGCCCAGCTATCTCTACCTTGTCGGCAATCAGCTCAGCGGCACTGCGGCGGTGCAGTCTGGCGATAGCCCCGACGCGCACATCGTCGATTGCGACAATGTCTTCGTCGAAAAGCCGGCTGCTGGCTGTGATGCCGCACTGGGTGATGACTGAAATGAAGACTGGACGGGGCAGCCGCGGCGCCGGTGCCAGGGAATTCTAGATCGGACGGATCGGACGGATCGGACGGATCGGACGGATCCGTCTGATTGATCCGCCTGATCCGTCCGATCCGTCTGATTTGGTAGCGATACAGCCCATTGCTGTAACCGGTCAGTGACCACCCCGGTGGGGAAAACATCGGGGACAATTTGCAGGAAACCCACGGCCAACCGCCGCCCAGCAATTACACATGGGTGGCCAACTTGGCAGCGGATTTCATGAGAGCAATGCTCTTCACGGAGCATGCGGCAATCGCCTGCGATGAGTTGATTGGTAACCATGCACAAGATCATTCGCCGAGGTTTTGAGCACCGAAGGTGCGCCCTAAGATAGCCCGGGCAAGCGCCCGCAGGGCGCGTCGCCCTG
>JAQWBY010000383.1 GCA_028706165.1 Lentisphaeria bacterium
CGTTGTTGCCGCTATGCATGAAGAGCCCCGAGGACCTGGGCGATGATTTTGCCGAGTGCGCCGAGGCCTTTCTGGCGGCGACAACGGATTTCATCAACCGGCGGGGGCTGGCGGCCGGAAATTGACCACAGAAGAGGTGGCAGCAGCACGCTTCTCGCACGCTGCGTAGGCACACAAAAGGTGGCGGCATGAAGACTGAGTTACAGCTGGGCATGCGCAGTCGGGCTAATATCTGGACGGACGCGCATATTGCGCGTGAGATGCTTAAGGCGCATTTGGAGTTTGACAACGACGTGGCGTCGCGGAATAGAGTGACGATGGCGTGGACGGTCGAGTGGATATGTGGAGAGATTCCGGGCGGGTGTCGCATTGTCGACTTGGGCTGTGGTCCGGGGCTCTACGCGGAGCGTTTTGCGCTGCGGGGTTTTTGCGTCACGGGCGTGGACATCTCGGCCAATTCCCTGCGCCATGCGCGGCTGGTGGCCAAGTGGCAGGGGCTGGCGATTGACTACCGGCGTGGCAGCTATCTGCGCGCGGTGCCGGGTGAGCACGATGTGGCGACCTGCATCTACTGCGATTTTGGCGCGTTGCTGCCGGCGGAGCAGCGGGTCTTTCTGCGCAATGTCCACGCGGCGTTGGCGCCTGGCGGGCTGTTGTTTTTCGACGTTTTCAAGGCGGGCATTGGGGCAACGAAGCGCGTCGGCCGGCGTTGGTCATACCATGCGCAGGGTGGCTTTTGGTCTGCCGGTGCCTATTATCTGCTGGAGGAGACGCGGCATTTTCCGGAGGCGTGCGCCTGGGGCTATCGGGCCATTGTCCTTGACGCCAAGGGAGGCAGCAGCAAGGAGTACATCATCTGGGACTACTATTTCAGCGCTGAGAGTATCGCGGCGCTATTGCATGAGCACGGCTTTGTGGTCGAGGCGATCAGGGAAGACCTGGTAGCCGCTAACGACTTCTGCAGTAACGACGTGATGTTCATCAAAGCGCGGAAAAAGTAGCTCGGGGCACAGAGGCGAGGACGGCGATGGTCGTTGCCGGCGCAGTAATGCTCAGGAGCAGCGTCAGTAGTGGTAGCGGAGTTGGGCGATGAGAAGGGTCTCGCCGTCCATTTTGTAGACCATGCGATCCACTTCGTTGATGCGCCGTGACCACCATGAAGTGAGATTGCCCTTGAGCGGTTCCGGTTTGCCGATGCCTTCGCCGGGTGTACGGAGGCAGGCCCTGATCAGCTCATTGACGCGGCGCAGGGTCTTCTTGTCGGATGCTTGCCAATAGAGGTAATCATCCCTGGCCGTTGCGGAGAATTTAAGGCTGGGCATCGGCGAGGGCCTCCAAGCTCTTTTCGATAGCATCGCCTTTTTCCAGGGCGTCAATGGCGGCGGTGAGGCGTTTGGCGTTTTTTGGGCTGCGCAGCAAGTAGATGGTTTCAGCCCAGGCCTCGTAGTCGTCAAGACACATCATGACCACGGCGTCTTTTTTTTTCCGGATAATGACGGGGGTGCGATCGCGCACGACTTCGTTGATGGTGTCGGCCAATTCGGCGCGGGCGGCAGTGTAGCTCAAAGTTTTCATTGATGGGCCTCCATGGTTTTATGTACAGAAAGAATGTACATATTTGCGGGAGGAATGCAAGGCGCAGAAAAGGGCATATTAGGGACTGGGAAACTGGCGCGCCAAGGATCGGGAAATGGGCGCGCGAGGCTCCGCATTATTGCGGTAATCGGTCACCCATTGATATTTGATGCACGACAGGCCCCCTCCGACGCGGTGAGACGGGACGTGCGCAACCAATGTGGCGCCCTCCAGGCGCAATTCCAAGTTGTTGTCACACCCCTGGTTGCGGCGCCCTCCGGGCGCCTCATCAGGGGTTATGCATGGTACGACCCTCCGGGCCGAACTTGGCCAATCTGGCTGATCGACTGTCTTTTATCGCGGACGGATCGGACGGATCGGACGGATCGGACGGATCGGACGGATCTGTCTGATCTGTCTGATCGGTCTGATCGGTGGGATCCGGCTGCGAAACCTGCCGAAAACGTTGTTCCCAGAAGTCCCTAGAGTCGGTCAATCAGCCCCTTGTGTCCAAAGCGTCATTCCCCACGGTCCCGAAAGTCCCCACAGTCCCGGCCATGAGTCGTGAGACGTGAGACGTGAGACCTCGCCCCAGCGCCCCGCCACCAATCAGTCCCACTGGTCCCAGGCGTCCCCTGGGACCAGCCAATATCCATCGCTGGTCGCTTACTTATTGCGTGAGATTTCGGGGCGTTGCCGGTGGCAATGGTGCTATGTGGTACGTACATTATTGGTGCGTGCGACGCGCGAGTACGAGTGCTGAGAGTGCCGAGAGTGCTGATAGTGCCGAAGTATTTTGGCCGGTTCACGAGAACCGGTTTTTTGTTGCCGACGGAGTGACCAACGTGTTTATGCGCCTCAATCCCATAACGAGAAAGCGCTGGCGGCGTTTCCGCGAGATTCGCCGTGCGTGGTACGCGTTGCTGGCGCTGCTGTTGCTTTATGGCCTGACGCTGGGATCGGAGTTGATCTGCAACGACGTGCCGCTGGTGGTCCGGCACCAAGGGCGACTGTTTTTCCCCGTGTGGCGTTTTTATCCTGACGATGTTTTTACTGGCAGTGGCTTGGGTACGCGGACGGACTACAGGCGGTTGGCTGAGCGGTCCGAGTTTCAGGACGGATCGGCGTGGATGCTGTGGCCGCCCTTGCGTTCTGGTCCGAACGAGCCGGTGCCGATTGTCGACCTCGAGCCCCATCTGCGGGTGAGTTGCCGGCTGGAACCGCAGCCGGCGTTGGCCGGGGCCAGTGTGGACGCCTCCGGCCGGCTCGTGCGTTTTGTTGGCGCCAAGGCGCTGTTTGGCGGCGTCGAGCCCGCGTGGCGCGGGCTCAATTTGGATGATTTCTGGGTGTTGCCGCCGGAGTTGTCGGCAGCCATGGCGCAGCGTTTTAACAACCAGGCGGCGGAAGCCATCAGCGTGCGTTGCGCAGGGCAGGGCGATAATCCGGCAGTTGACGTGAGTTTGCCGGCGTACAGTCCGCGAGCGAGTGCGCCGCCCCTGCTGCGGCTGACGTTGAGCGGCCAGGGCGCGCTCGCCGCGCCGCGCTACGCCTGGCATTTTCTGGCGGCGCGGCCTGAGCCCGAGCGCGATCGTGAGCGTTTTGGGGCCTTGCCGGCGGATATTCGCGAGCAGATCCGCGAGCAGGTCGGCCGGGCCTTTGCCGGCGAGGCCGTGCGTACTGAGGTCAGCCTGCATGACACGACCTACGTGTTGAGCAGTGAAAAGGAATTGGTGCGTTTCCCGTTCCGACCGGTGCCACGGCATTGGTTTGGGCTGGATGATGCGGGGCGGGACGTGCTGGCGCGCATCCTGTACGGCCTGCGGACCTCGCTGAGTTTCGGGCTGATATTGGTCCTATGTTCGCTAAGCATCGGCACGGCGCTGGGGGCCTTGCAGGGCTATCTGGGCGGCTGGGTGGATGTCACCGGGCAGCGCCTGGTGGAGATATGGAGCGCCTTGCCTTTCTTGTACATTGTCATCCTCATGGGCTCCATTTACGGGCCGGGGTTCTGGCTGATGATTTTCTGCTATGCGCTGTTCAACTGGATTGGCATATCCTACTACATGCGCGCGGAGATGCTGCGTTTGCGACGCCAGCCCTTTGTGGAAGCCGCGCGCTGCCTGGGGTTGCCGGGCTGGCGCATCGTGCTGAAGCACCTGTTGCCCAATGCCGTGGTGCCGCTGATCACCTTTTTCCCCTTTTCGCTGGTAGGCGCGATTGGTTCTTTGGCCGCGCTGGATTATCTTGGCTTCGGTTTGCCGCCACCGACGCCGAGCCTGGGGCAGCTCCTGCAGCAGGCACAGAGCCAGCGCTGGGCGTGGTGGCTGATTTTGTATCCGTCC
>JAQWBY010000384.1 GCA_028706165.1 Lentisphaeria bacterium
GACTGGGGCAAAAGGGGCCGAGGAACACGAACATGGTCGCCGTTGTACCCAGGGCGGCGCACGCTTTCAGCGTGCTTGCCCTGGGCTGGTATGTTTCGCGCTTTCAGCGCTTCTGCCGCTTCGCGGCAATAAAATGCAGATCGGCCAAGTTCGGCCCGGAGGACCGCAGCATGCATAATCCCTAGTGAGGCGCCCGGAGGGCGCTGCAACCAAGGGTGTGACAACAACTTGGAATTGCGCCTAGAGGGCGCCACCTTGGTTAGGCATGTCCCGTCCTACCGCGCCAGAGAGGCAAGGTGTGCATCTATTATCAATGGGTGACCGCTTACCGAATATCGGCTATATGTTGCTTGGAGCTCTTGTCAGCTGAAAAATAAAGTTGTACACTTTTTGGCGTTGAAAATAGGCTTTGTCAGTCCAGTTTGGAGAAGATATATAGGAGAAGGGAATAGTTATGAGAAACGTAAGCAGTTGGGAGCTTGGGAGTGAATCAAAGAAGTTTACGTTGATCGAGTTGCTGGTGGTGATTGCGATCATTGCCATCCTGGCGGCTATGCTGCTGCCGGCCTTGTCGAAAGCTCGTGAGAAAGCTCGGGCCATTTCCTGCGCCAGTGGCGTCAAGCAGTTTGGGTTGGCGATGGCCATGTATACGGATGAAAATGTCGGCCACGCGCCCTACCAGTACAGCAATGGCTGCTGGGGTCCCAACAGCGGCACGTCCAAGGCTTCGTCAGTGACGTCGTTTTACGGCCGCTTGCATCCTTTCATTGGCGATTACAAAGTGTGGAAATGCCCATCGGCCAATTCCGTGGTGACCGGTACCTACGCGCCGCAAATCGGCGTGTACGAAATCAGTTATTATTTCAATGGCGTCATTTTCCAGACCGCCATGCCCCAAAGCGCCGTCAAGCGGCCATCGGAGGTGGCCTTTATGCGTGAAAATCGCCGGGTGAGCAACGAAACGGTACTGCGGCCGACCTCTGTGGCCAAGTATGCTGCCGAGGATTTCGGGGATACCTGGGGACACTTGGAAAGTGGCAGCACGGCCGATCGTAATCACAACGACGGGGGCAATCTCGGTATGCTCGACGGCCATGTCGAATTCCGCAAAGGCTTGACGATGCGCTACAATATCTTTGGGCTGACGCCAAACGACACCGCTAGCGACCGCGTACACAGCCTCAAGACCTACTTCGACTACTGAGCGGAAGGGCCCGAACAACAGGCTGCCCTGAAATGTCTTGCCAGCCATCCGGTGTTTCGCCGGGTGGCTGGCGTTTTTTATGGCACGAGTAGCATGCAGTCGCCGTAGCTGTAGAAGCGGAAGCGCTCTTTGACGGCGAAGTCGTAGGCGGCCATGACGTGCCGGTGGTCGCAGAAGGTGCAGACCAGCATCAGCAGGGTCGATTGTGGCAGGTGGAAATTGGTGAGGAGGCCGTCGGGGATGACGGGTTTGCGGGGGGGGTAGAGAAAGATGTCCGTGCGGCCGGAACCCGGTTTGACGCGGCGCGTTGTCGGGTCGGCGCAGGTCTCGAGGACGCGGACGGTGGTTGTGCCGACGCAGAAGACGCGGTTGCCTTCGTCGTGGGCGCGGTTGATGGCATCGGCGCACTCTGCGGGCAACACGTAGGTCTCTTCGTGCATGACGTGGTCTTCGATGCGTTCGACGGCGACGGGCTTGAAGGTGCCGGCGCCGACGTGCAGAGTCAGCCGCGCGATGTGCACACCCCTGTCCTGTAGGTCATTGAGAATCTCCGGGGTGAAATGCAGTCCAGCGGTAGGCGCCGCCACAGCGCCTGGCTGTTGAGCGTAGACCGTCTGGTAGCGGATCTTGTCCTCCTCAGAGGGCTCGCGGTCGATGTAGGGTGGCAGGGGCGTCTTGCCGTCTTTGTCGAGAATGGCCAGCACGTCGTCGTGATCAAAACGAATGTTGAAGGTGCCGTCGTCATTTTTCTCCTCGACGATGAAGCCGCCGCTTTCTTCGTGTTCGAGTTCGACGCGTGAGCCGGGCGGCAGGCGGCGGCCGGGGCGCAGCAGGCATTGCCAGCGGGCATTGCCGAGTTGTTCGAGGAGGAATGCCTGGACGCGGCCGCCGGTGGGCACGCGGTGGCCCCAGAGTCGTGCGGGAATCACGCGGGTGTCATTGAGGACGAGGCAATCGCCCGCCTGCAGATAGGACGCGAAGTCGGTGAAATGCCGTGCCTGATGAGCGCCGCTGCACCGGTCGATAACAAGCATGCGCGAGTCTTCCCGCCGTTGGGCGGGATGCTGGGCGATGAGTTCGGGTGGAAGATGATAATCGAAGTCGGATACATTCATGCGTGGGGCTTGTTGAGCTGAAAAACCAGGCTGGAATGATGCGCCGGGCTAACGACGGGCGCTGATGACGCGACGGACCTCTCGGTCGTCAGTGCGTTTTTTAATGGCTTCGCGCTTGTCGTGGACGTTCTTGCCGCGGCACAATGCCAGTTCGACCTTCACTTTGCCCTTGTCGTTGAAATACATCGACAGTGGCACCAGCGTCAGGCCCTTGCTTTCCACGCTTTTCTTGAGGCGGAGGATTTCGCGTTTATGCATCAGCAGGCGGCGGGTTCGTCGTGGCTGGTGATTATTGCGGTTGCCCTGTTCGTAGGGGGCGATGTGTGCGCTCTGGAGGAGCAGCTGGCCGTCTTGGACGGCGGCGTAGGCGTCGGTGAGCGACACGCCGCCGGCGCGACAGGACTTCACTTCGGTGCCGGTTAGTTCAATACCGGCTTCGAAATGCTCCAGCACCGCGTAGTCGTGCCTGGCTTTTTTATTCTGAATGATGTTTTTCATGGTGGCTGAAAGCAAAAAAACGGGTGCCTTGATGGCAAAAAAAACAAACCGTTACTATAACTCGGCAAAGAGGCGATGAAAGCCGCGGCGAGCGTCACTCTTGCCGCAGCCTTTTGTTTTCAGCGTTCAAATGCTGCTGGGGGAAAGGCGCCACGACTGGACGCCTTGGACACCCGAGGACGCCTTGACAATGGGAGAGGCCTTGGACATCCAAACAACCAATCTACTTAAAATCTGTGTTAATCTGCGGAATCTGTGGATAAAAAACGACCCATGCCGCCGGGACGGCGGCGGTCCCAGGATGGTAGCGCGGGGTGTGTTGTGCTCACCTGGATATGCCGTACATTAAGGCTGTGCTGGCAATTTTCCGGTCTTCATTCTGGATTATGTCCATAGTTCTGCGGCAGAAAGGCGATGCAATGAAAGTGATATGCTTTGGTGACAGTCTGACGTCCTGTGGCGGTCCCGGTGGCCGTTACAGTGACATCTTGCAGGATCGTTTTCCCGAGTTACGCATTGTCAATCGCGGCATTGGCGGCCAGACCTTTGTTGAAGCGAAGGAGCGTTTGGCAAGCGACGTTTTAGCGGAGCGGCCGGACGCCGTGTTGGTCGAGTACGGCGCCAATGACTGGTGGCGCGACGAGCGGCCGCCGGAAGTCTGGGCGGCGGACCTCGCGGAGATCATTGAGCGCATCCAAGCGATTGGCGCGAAGGTGGCGGTGCTGGGGGTTTTCGGGCTGTATCGCGATCCGACGAGCGGCCAGTTGCGCGAGAAGGACTACGGCAGCGACGAGCGTTCGCGGGCGTATCGCGAGCTGGAGCGCGCGGTCGCCGAGAGCCACGGTTGTCCCTACGTGGCCAATATCCAGCAGGACATCATTGACGACCGCTGCTGTTGGGGCGATCGCAATCATCCCAATGAGCACGGCAATCGCCGGGTGGCGGATCAGATAGCGCCCATTCTGACGGCGTGGTCGGGCTACCAGGAGCGGCCCGTGCGCAAGCAGCGCTTGCGGACGACTCGGGACTTCTGGGACGAAGCAGTCGCCCTGGCGCCCGCGCAACTCGCGGCGGTCTGCGGTGA
>JAQWBY010000385.1 GCA_028706165.1 Lentisphaeria bacterium
TCTTCGCGCCGCTGATGGTGTCCATCGTTGAGGATCGCATCCTGCAGACTATGGCTGTGCACGTCTCCAACCACCTGCTGGTCAAGAAACAACTGCTATGCCAATGGTGGGCCACGCGGGTGGACGGTACCATGCTCGGCGGCGGCGAAATGAAAGTCGAAGCCGAGCCACAGAGCGATATGCAGGTCGATATTTTCGACTGCGCCGAACAAATCAAGAAGCACGGCGAACGCGATATCATCTTCTGGGCATATCTCTTTGACGGCGACGACATCGTTTCGGCAAACTTCCAGACTTTTGTCAAACCGAAGCACCTGGAATTGCTCGACCCGCAGATTCACGTCGATGTCGCCGCCGGCGATCAGGATGGCGAGTTCACGATCTTCCTCAACGCGAACTACCCGGCGCTGTTCGTGCGCTTGCAGATTGCCGGCGTGGACGCGCAGTTCTCGGACAATTTTTTCGCGCTTGATGGCAGCCGCGAGCGCCGGGTGACGGTACGGCCGAAAGAGCCGCTGAGGTTGGAAGAATTGCACAAGAAACTGCTAGTCCGCAGTTTGGTCGACAGTTACGCCGCCAACGAGTAATCCCGTGGCGGTGCTGTTGGCGGTGGATCTGGGCCTGCGCACGGGCTTGGCGTGGTATCGCAATGACGGGCGGCTCATTCGTTGCCGCTCTGCACACTTTGCCAATCGCGGCATGCTGCGACGGGCTTTGCCAGCACTATGGCAGGAGGTGCCGGACCTCAGCCAAGTCGTCCTCGAAGGCGGTGGCGATCTGGCGGACACTTGGCGCCACAGCGCCGAACGCCGCGGCATTGCGGTCATGGTCGTGAGTGCCGAACAATGGCGCGATGATTTGCTTTTCAAACGTGAGCGTCGCAGCGGCCAGCAGGCCAAGGAACATGCCGAGATGCTGGCCGCAAGAGTCATGGACTGGTCCGGCATGAGCCGCGTCGGCCCGCTGCGTCATGACGCCGCCGAAGCCGTGCTCTGCGGCCTCTGGGCCGCCCGCCAAATCGGTTGGCTTGACGCCTGGCCGGATGCGCTCCGGCAAGGCTGAATGCAGCAACTGGACGACAAATGATACTTCAATTAACACCTTGCACAGAAGTGAGATAGAAATAAACATGGATGATTTCAGTAAATTGGCGCCCTTCATGCGTCGTTCCGGTCAAATCGAAGTCGGCCGGGATAGACTGGCACAGGTACGCAAACAGCTTCTTTGCCTGCTGGTGACGGACGACCTCAGCGCCAATAGTCTGAAAAAAATGATTGCGGACTTCGACTGCCCAATCTATCGGCATTTCAACATGGCGGACATTGAGCGGCTATTTGGCTACACCGGCACAAAAATCGTCGGTTTCCGGCGTTCGTCATTAAGCACGAAACTGCAGGGTATGCTCAAGCCCTGGCAAGTGCGCCGGGTCGCCAACGGCGGCGTGCTACTGCCCCAGCCGCGCGTGGCGGTGTTGGGCGCATCTGGTATCGGCCGACACCACGCAAACTGGTGGCGCTTGGAGGGCGCCAACGTCTGCGCCTTTCTCGGCAGCAGTGAAGCGAGCGTCGAACGCACGGCGGCGACATTGCGGGAACACTGCGGCTTCGCTGGCCGTGGCTATTGCTCACTTACTGAACTTCTGGCCACGGAAAAGCCCGACGTTGTTGACGTCTGCCTGCCGCCGGCCCTGCATTACGCCGCCGTCAAAGAGTCTCTGCTGGCCGGCTGTCATGTCCTCTGCGAAAAGCCCTTTGTCTTTGACGATACCTTGCCCGCCGAAGAGTTACTGGCGCAAGTGGACGAACTGACTGAGCTGGCCCGGGTTCAGCGCTGCATGCTCGGCGTCTGCACGCAGTACGTCATGGCCGTCAAGGAATGCCTCAAGCTATGGAAAAACGGCCATGACGTGGCTGATATCGAGCATTTCCACGGCCGTTTAGTTTCACCGACGCGCAATCGCCCGCCGGTGCCAGAATGGACCTGGGTGGACCTGGCCCCGCACATGCTTGGCATGTGTCAGGTGATCGCCGGCGGCGCCGAACCAGACTGGGGGACTCTCAAGACCCGTTTCGAAGACCATTTGGCCGAAGCGGAGTTCACCGTTTTCCGCGCCAAGACCAAGCCTCTGCGCTGCCATATCCATACCTTCCATACCGACACCGAGCCCAAAAACGTCAGGCAAGTACAACTTAATGACCAGCTCTACGACATCGGCGGCTGCCGCGATGAACAGGGCGTCTTCCAGATGGAAATCGCCTGCCGCGATGGCAAAACCGAAAAGCGCGAGGATATGCTCCGACTACTGATCCGCAGCTTCCTGCGTGGACGCACCGAAATGGACCCCGCCATGGCCAGGCAGAATCTCGCCTGGATGCTGCGCATCATCCGCCACGGCCTGACACATAAGCCGCAGGCATAAGACTGCTTCCCCCAGTAATCGGTCATCCATTGATAATGGCCTGCCTCAGGGGACGCAAGGGACCAGTGGGACTGATTGGCGCTGGGGCGCTGGGGCGAGGACTCACGTCTCACGTCTCATGGCCGGGACTGTGGGGACTTTCGGGACAGTGGGGAATGACGCTTTGGACACAAGGGCCTGGTTGACCGACTCTAGGGACTTCTGGGAACAACGTTTTCGGCAGGTTTTCGCAGCCGGATCCGACCGATCAGACAGATCAGACCGATCAGATCGATCCGTCCGATCCGTCCGATCCGTCCGCGATAAAAGACAGTCGATCAGACAGATTGGCCAAGTTCGGCCCGGAGGGCCGCACCATGCATAACCCCGAGTGAGGCGCCCGGAGGGCGACGCAACTCGGGGTATGGCAATAACCTAGGTTTGCGCCTGGAGGGCGCCACATTGGCTTGGCTCGTCTCGTCCTACCGCGCCAGAGAGGCAAGGTGTGCATCTATTATCAATGGGTGACCGATTGCGCAAGTTGGGAATTATCTCAGAACTAACTGTTGCCTTCTTGATGACAATCGTTATGTTATAGATAACATTAATCAAGGAGGCTGCCCATGTTGCAGGAATTACTTGGCTCGCAGGCCAGAGCAGAAATCTTGAGAAAACTTTTCACGCCTGAACTGAAGACGGCGTTTCTGCGTGAATTGAGTCGAATGACTGGTTTGAGCGCCCCCGTCTTGCAGCGAGAATTGCGGCAGTTGGTTAGTTTTGGCATCATTGTGTCGGAGAAAGATGGTAATCGCATCAATTTCTCCGCGAACCGACAAAGCTCACTATATCCGGTCCTGTGCGAACTGGTCAAAAAAACCGATGGCGAAGAGGCGCAACTACGGGCTGCGTTTCAGGATTGCGAGGCGCGATTTGTGTTCTTGTTCGGTTCATTCGCCAAGGGAACTGCTAAGCAGGGAAGCGATATTGATTTGTTTGTCATTGGCGATTGTGGTTTGCGCGAGGTGAGCAAACGAATTCATACGGTTGCCGATAATGTGTCGCAAGAAATTAATCCCTATGTGATTTCTGTTCGAGATTTCCTGACACGGAAAAACAAACAAGACCATTTTATCACTGAGATGCTGACTACGCCGAAGATTTTTTTGAAGGGTAGCGCCGATGAGTTTGACGCAATGGTTAAATAGCGGAGCGGGTTAGCTCACAGCCTCATATCGACGGCGAGGTGGATATTGAAGGCGTCGTGGCTGTCGCGGTCGGGTTTGACGGCGACGAAGAGGAAACGCGGCTGGCCGTTTTCGCAGAAGAGTTGCGGTCTTTCGAGGCGGGTCATTTCCTGGGTGCGTCCATCCTGCCAGCGGACGTTGCGGGTCATGACCAGCGGTTTTTCGGCCAGCGACCAGTTGATGCCGTCACCGGACTCGAAGAGCACGAGGCTACGGCTGGCTTTCGGGTAGTAGGCCCCACCGTTG
>JAQWBY010000386.1 GCA_028706165.1 Lentisphaeria bacterium
GAGTACCGTGCCAGGCCGCTGAAGCGCCTTTACGGCGTGCCTGTTGGCGGCACCGGCGGCGCAAATTCGGCAAGAAAAAAACAAGCATCGGGTGAGCAGCGCAGGCAATATTGGCCGGAATTGTCGACAGTTCCGGATGAAAACCGGTGAATACATGCCGTAACTTGTTTCCTGGTAGTTTATTGTGCATTATGGTGCAATGTTTCTGCTTCAGCATAAGCTTTCACGGGTACTGCATAAAATACGCAGGCATGATATAAGAACAATTCTTTTCAGAATAATAAAGCTGCAATAAATCCGTGCGATTAACAATATTATTCACTTTTTTGCGTTATAGTGTGCGACTACTGTCGTGACATTGATGCCGGCATGATGTCATTGACCCATTTTTCCCGGGGTGATACTAGTGAGCACCGCAGTGGAGATTTTCATGGCCAAGCGCGAAACCTATAATTTGTCTGAAATCGGTGCCCGTTTGAAGTTGATTCGTGCTCGTCAGCGGCTGACGCAGGCGAAGATGGCCCAGGAGTTGGGCATCAGCCTCAGCCATTATTCCAAGCTTGAAGTTGGCATTGGCGGCATGAGCCACGGCTTGATTTTTGCCTTGTGTCGGCAGTTTGGCATCAGCGAAGCGTGGTTGGTCTATGGGGAGGGCGAAGCGCCGGATTTCTCGCTGGTGACCAACGGCGCCGAGGCCTCGGCGGTGGAACGCAATGACAACAATGGCAAGAAGCTGTTGGCTGAGGACAATTCGCTGATCGAGTCGATTGTCATCATGCTGGAGAACAGCGAGATGCGTGAACTGGCGGGCCAGATTGCGCAGGCGATGGACATTCCGACGACACGTGCGCTGGCCATGCTGGTTCGCGAAAAGCTTCGCAATCCCGATAAGGAACTGGGCAAGAACGACTGAGGGATCAGCCGTCTTATTTTGTTGCACGGCCGTCGTTGCCCGGTTGGGGTGATGGCGGCCGTTTTGTTTTTTGCGTGCATGGGGAGCGTCGGCGGCGCCATCAAATTGTTTCGTAGGCGGCGCTGTGGACGCGGTTGCGCCAGGTAAAATAGCCGTGGTCCTTGCAGCAGCGCCGGGGGTGGACGGCGTTGGTTAGGAGGATGACCGCGAGGTCTTGAGGCGGGTCAATCCAGAACGACGTGCCAGTGAAGCCGGTATGGCCAAAGGCCTGGTGGCTGACATGTGTGCCACCGGAGCAGGGGCTGCCCGGGCTATCCCAGCCGAGGCAGCGGGTGCTGCCGGGAATGAGCAGTGCTGGCTGCGTGAAGGTGCGGACGGTAGCTGGCTTGAAGAGTGGGGTGCCGTCATTGAGCATCATGCGGGCGAAGCGTTCGAGGTCAGCAACGGCGGCGAAGAGCCCGGCATGGCCGGCGACGCCGCCGTACCAGCGGGCGTTTTCATCGTGAACGACGCCTTGCCAGGCATCGCCGGCGTCGGTATCGGCGAGGGCTATCAGCTCGGTTGGCACGCAGTGACTGCGGCGGTCCGCAGGCGGGTTGAAGCAGGCGCTGGTCATGCCCAGTGGCGCGAAGATCATATCGTGGGCGGCCGTCGCTAGGTCCTTACCGCAGATGGCGCTGAGGGCTTCGGCGAGCAGCATCGGCCCCAAATCGGAATAGAGGGCGACGCTGCCCGGCGCGGCAACCATGGGCACGGCCAGCAGCAGCTCACGCCGTGCGGCAGGGGCGCTGATCGGCGCGTGGCGGCTGTGGAAGGGATAGCCCGCTGGGAGGCCGCCACAATGCGCCAAGAGCTGGCGGATGGTCAGCGTCGCTCGCCAGGCACGCTGTTCGGGCAGGGCGGCGGCGAATTTCGGCAGGTAGCGCGCCAGCGGCGCTTCGAGGTCAAGGCGGCCGTCTTCGACCAAGCGCATGGCCACGGCAGTCGTCGCCACGACCTTGGTCAGCGAGGCGAGGTCAAAGAGGTCCTGCTCCTGCAATGCTGGTCCCTGATCATAGCGATGGCGCCCAGCGCGGTAGCGCCGGGAGGCGCCACTGCGGGTGAGCACGGACAAGATCGCGCAGGGCACAATGCGGGACGCGACCGCGTCGTCAAGCAGGTGTTGGAGGAAGCTGGCTGACATGGCTGGGGGAAAAATTCCCGGTCAGAGCGGACTGCTCAGAGGTGGGCAACGAGCTCTTTGACGACCTTGAGGACGCGTTGGTATTCGTCGGCGGAGCTGAGGTGTTCGATGATAAATGGCATGTTTTGGTCGCAGGCGTGGGCGAGTTCGGCGTAGTGTCGGAGGTCGAGGGCGCCATCGCCGGCGGCGACTTCCCTGAGGTTGAAGGTCAGGTGGCGTTCGAGGTGGACGTCCTTCACGTGGCAGCTGCGGATGTGTGGTCCGAGGACGCGGAAGCATTCGTCGAGAAAATCGCGATTGAAGAAATAGCGTTGTGGGCAGTTGATCATGTTGACGACGTCAAGGTGCACGGCGAAGGCTTGGCGGTCGACGGCCTGCATGAGATCGATGTACTCGGCGGGGCTGCTGGGGATCATCCACGGCATAGGCTCCAGGGCGTAGCAACTGTGGGTGGGTCGCACGGCGTCAATGATGGCCCGGGTGGTCTCGACCACGCGCTGGAGGGCTTCCGGTCCGTAGTTTTCGACATAGCCGCCGTCCCAGATCTCGCCGGTGGTGCCGGCGATGTTCACGCAGCAGCGGGCGCCGACGTGTTCGGCGAGGGCCAGTTGTTCCTGGCAGTAGCGCAGGTTTTTGGCGCGTTCGGCGGGGGCGGCGTGGAGGGGGTTGCACCAGGCGCCGACTTCGGCGATGAGCAGGTCGTGGTCTTTGGCGGCGGCGACATAGGCGTCGATCTTGGCATCACTTTCGCGGTGGTTGCATGGAAAGACCGCCGCGCGGCAGCCCATGGCGCTGAGGGCGGCGGCCCATTCGGCGGGGCTGTCATGACGGGGGATGTGGGATATGCCGATGCGCATGATGCCTCCTAATGCGTAAATGCAGTGGCGGGACGGCTTTTCGCGGAAAGAGCCGGGGCAGCCGGCGCCGATTCCTACGAGTACCAGTTATGGCCGGCTTTCTGGGGCAGTTTGGCGGCGCTTTCCGGGCCACTGGATCCCGGCTGGTAGTTCGGGTAGCCTTCGGGCAGGGCGTTTTTTTCATCGGCCAGTGCCGGGGCGATGAATTCCCAGGCGGTTTCGATGCTGTCGGAGCGCCAGAACAGCCCGGGTTTGCCGAGCATGGCATCGAGGACGACACGGGCGTAGCTTTCGTGGGTGATCTGGCCGACCTCGTCGTAGTTGAAATGGAGTTGAGCGGTGTCAATGCCCTCGTTGGCGATGCCGGGTTTCTGGACATTGAAGCTGAGGTGGATGCCTTCCTGGGGTTGCAGACGCAGGCGGAGGACATTGCGTTGCACGCTGGCGCAGCTGTTGGGGTCGTCCAGCACGCAGAGGGGAATGGTGCGGAAGACGATAACGACTTCGGTGAGCTTTTCGGTCAGGGCTTTGCCGCTGCGCAGGTAGAAGGGCACGCCGAACCAGCGCCAGTTATCCACGTGGACACGCAGAGCGGCGTAGGTGGGAGTGGTAGAATCGGGGTTGACGCCATCGGCTTGTCGGTAGCCGTCGTACTGGCCGAGAACCCAATCGCCTGGGAAGAGCGGCCGCAGGGAGCGGAAGACCTCGTTCTTTTTGTCGCGGATGGACTCAGCGTCGGCGGCGATGGGCGGTTCCATGGCGATAAGGGCGAGGATCTGCAGCACGTGGTTTTGGATCATGTCCCGTAGCACGCCGGACTGGTCGTAGTACTCGCCGCGCTCTTCGATGCCGAGTTTCTCATGAACGGTGATCTGGACATTTTCGATGTAATTGCGGTTCCAGAGGGGCTCGAACATCGCGTTGCAGAAGCGGA
>JAQWBY010000387.1 GCA_028706165.1 Lentisphaeria bacterium
CCACTCATGGCGGAGTGACAGTTCGCTGAGTTTGTTCGCTGCCAGTTGGTCCTGCAGTTCAGCCAGGGCTTGGCCGAATTCAGCCTTTTTTTCGTTCCGTTTGGCAATAGCCGCCAGCATATCACGAGCGGCAGCGAGGGTAGTTTCCCAGTTTTCGGGCATGCGCAGAAAGGCATCGTCTGCGGCGAGCTTTTCAGCGGCGGCGGTCACGACTGCAAGCTCTTCGGCCTCGTCATTTGCCAAGGCGCTTTGGAGGCGCTGAAGGATGGCAACGCCTTCCTTGCAGAGTGCTTCGGCGCGATCGTGCATCAGCAGTTTGCGCATGTTTCGCAGGACGTCTTCGGGCGCAGTCGCCACGCGGTAGGGGCTGGTCAAGTCGTCATAGAGGGCTTTCAGGCTGGTCAAGTCGCGTGTCCTAATCGCCTCTTCGGCGGCTGCCACTGTATCTGCCATGGCCTCTTCTTCCAGCGGTCGCAAGTTATTTGCCCAACTGGGGTTGGTTGGATCTTTTTCGCGGATCATACGCAAGACGCTGATGCAGCCGTGGTGGTCGCCCTGGTAAACCAGGCGGCGGTATTCCTTCAGCAGCGGGGTCAGTTCTTGCTCGCGGGCGCACTCGCTGCGGAGTTTGGCGAGCAGTTCGTCGTTGAGGGGCTGAAAGACGACCAGCTCCATGTCGGCGCAGATATTGCGCCATTTTTTCAGCCCTGCAAACTGCAGCTGCTCGCCCAGAACGAGCAGGTCCGGCGCAGTGTGGGCTTCATGCACGGCCTCGGAACGCATACCCTTGTCGATATAATCCTGACAACGCAACAATCGTTCGTTGGCCAGGCGGCATAACTCGGCGAATTGTTCAGCGTAGTCCTCGACCAAGGGATTGCGGTCGATCTGGCCGCTCTCGATCAATTGGCAGATCTGCTGAATGAGTTGCTGTTCCGGTGTCATGGTCGTCACCTGTTGTTTTCTGTAGCGAAGCCCCTGCGCTGGGTGCTGCGTGAAGGTGCCTGGGGTGCGGCAGTCGTCGGCTGCAGCTATAAATTATCGGGTTTACGGGGCTTCATATTCAACATGTTAATATTGCGGTTGGGCAAGGTCACGAAACGGGGTTTGGCGGCGGCTTCGCCGTGTTCCTTCTTGACCTCATCCGGCGGTAGCGCGCCGCCATCGCGGGCGAGGGTAACGAGCGGGTCGTCCGGCGGCACTGGCAGTGCTGCGGTGAGGTCGATGATTTGGGCGCGGGGATTGCGACGGGCGTCGCGGAGGATTTCCGAGTCGTGCAGACAGCAGCGCCAGCAGCAGGTCGCTCCAGCCGGCAGGCTGGTGAAATAGCTGTTGTAGGTGACTTGCCAGCGTTCGCGCCTTGGCAGTAGCGCCAGCGACTCGCCCAGCAGGGGAAGCATATCCATGCCGGGTTCAAAGACAATGAGTTGCACGGCGCTGGGATCAGCGCGAAAGGCCATCGCTAGTCGGGCGGCATTGCCGGCATCGCCAGTCAGGGCTTCCCAGGCTTGAGCGTGGCAGTCGTCGCTATCGCCTGCGGGAATGACCTTTGGGCTCTCAAAATGATGTGGCGCTTCGTTCCAACTGCTGAGGAAAAAGCCGTCGCGGGTGCTGACCCACACGGGCCCGCCCGCGCAGTTCTCCCGTTCGTGGACAAGCACGTGGTGTGCCAGCTTGTTGGAACGGCTGGTGTGGTCGGCGGAGACTGCCGCCACCCGCGAGAGAATGCTGGTATTGCGACCGGTCAGGTTGCTGCGATAGTGACTCCAGGACACCGGCTCCTGCGCGATGTTTTCTTCATGGACAGCGTAGACATTCTTGTAGGCGCTGATCGCTTCCAGCAGCTGGATGAGCTGCGGCGGCATGCCACGGGTGTAGGCGACCGTGCAGAAGCCGCGCGTACCGGGACGCAACCCTCGTTCGGCTGACGTATAGACCAACTCGTAAGCCATATCAGCAGGCGCCTCCGTGCTCAGACTCTGCCGCTGCCCCAGGGGTGATGCTGAACCACATGTCCGTCCCCGGACAGCGCAACTGGCTGCCCGCATAGGACAGCGGGACCTGCAGAGGCTTCTTCAGCCCCGGCAGAGTGACAAAGTAAATGTCGCCCGACAGCTTGCAGGTCGCCGGTGTCTCGGCGTGGCGCACGCGGTTTTCCGGTCGGACGTTCTGGATGAAACCGCGCTCGTAGAAGAAATACAGCATGGGCACCGCCACCCAGTAGGGATCGACATCCTGTGGACGGATGCCAATCATGCCCGTCGTATCGTTGAGCTCCGGACTGTGGCCAAGCGCACTGTTGGGCAGGTAGAGAACCTCACCGGCAAAAGACTCCGCCGTGGAAACGACCTCCGGGCAGACCTGCTCCAGAAGCTGGCGCAGGGCAAAGGACACGTTTTTGATCAGCGCGACGTCGAGGGCGCAGGTGTTGCTAGCGGCATCCCAGTGCCAAGGTTCGCGGGGCACGTCGGCGTCTAAAAGCTGTTTCCAGACATCGAATTTTGACACGAGGATAATCAGTGTCTTTGCCGTCTTGCGGCCAGTGCGCATGCCAGAGTACTTCTTGATGCGGTTGATCATCTCGGTGAGGATAATTTCTTGCCGTTGCACTCGTGAGCTTACTGACAACTGCGGGTCGTTGCCGCCGCTGAGTTTTCGGCGAAAACGGACATCCTTGGTGGGGTCGAAGAGGAAAAAGATGGTATCAGAATGGAGCAGGTGCTGAGTGGTCGGGTTATCGACCGAGTCCATGCCGGGTTCGAAATGCTCACCGGCGTTGTCGTAGAGCACCAGCGTGCGCGACATGCTTTGGCGGACCTGGTCGTACTGGGGGTGGTGTTCTGCCGGGGTGATGGTGAACATGAAGGGCTTGGGCAGATTGATCAGCATGTTGTCCATCAGCACCTGGTTGTAGAGCTCGCCCTGCAGTTCGGTTTTGCGCAGAGCCACCAGTTCCTGTTCGTCGGAATGCAGGAAGACCGTTTCCTCGAAGTCGTTTAATATTTGATTGTTGACGGCATCAGTATCGGTAAAAGAAATAGCGAAGTTGCGCGAGAGGGTATTACGCAAATCCCACGTCATGCTGGTGAGAAAATAAGACTTGCCGCTGGCGGTGGCGCCGACGATGGAGAGAAAGAGCGGCGGCATCTCACTGGCGGCCTGAGGAATGCGCAGGTGGCAGCGTGGGCAGGCCATGTCTGGGCAACTCATGCCGGCGACGTCCAGAGCGTTGCCCTCCTTAGTGAAACGGGATGGCAGGAAGCGCTGGGCTGCATCCGCGCCGAGCACGGGGTCGCCAATGAGGCTCTGGTGCCTGGCGATGAAGAGAAATTCATCCACGTCAAAACGATGCCAGCAGTGGGGGCAGATGATGCCCTGGCGGCCGCTGCCGGTAAGCTTGGTGATAGTGGCGGCGGGGGTGCCGGCGATGGGGTCGGTTGGCAGGGGCACGCGATAGCCGGTGGCCTTGGCGTTGTCACCGTCGGCTTGGCCAGTGGTTGCGCCATCGGCCTTGGTGATTGCTGCTGAGCCGGGCTGGACGCTAATTTTGCGGAAGGTCGGTGCTGGCGCGGCCATGTCGGGTTCTGGGGCGGCCATGGAGTCCAGGTCGGCCATGTCAAGAGCGAGGTCTAGTTTCACCCGGCCCATGACCAGCTGCAACGACCTGTCGATGGCTAGTTGACTGATCCGCTGAGTACCCAGGTAGATGCCGTTGGTGCTCCACTGATCTTCCAGGACGATGCTATTCTGAGGGCCTAGGGCAAAGACCGCATGGAGACTCGATACGGAATTGTCTGGTATGACGATGTCATTATTGGCTGCCCGGCCGATGCGGCAGGGGAAACGGCTGACGGTATAGCAGACCGGTTCCATTCCCTGAACAC
>JAQWBY010000388.1 GCA_028706165.1 Lentisphaeria bacterium
CAATTAAGGAACTTCCAGATAACTATGGCGTTGCAAACATGGGTGAAAATGTCTATATAGTAGATATGAATAATCCGGGTGTGTATATATCCAAAGGCAAATCATAGCGGAACTTGTCCCGGGCATAATCGTGATAGGCCAACAGCCGCACCGTCAGCGAATGTGGCAAACTCGCGATGAACTCCCCGGCAGCGCGGCACTCCGCCGGCAACAGGGTGAGGGTCGGTACCAACGGCATACGCACTTCAATGGGCACGCCTTCCCCCGACAGGCGCCGCAGATTTGCCAGAATTAGCTCGTTACCACAGCCCGTCAAGGCCCGATGTCGCTCACAGTCCATCACCTTGAGATCGTAGAGAAACAGCGACGTATGCGGCAACACCTGCGCAAATGCCTCCCAGGGAACATTTCCGCAGGTATCGACCGCCGTATGCACGCCCTCGGCACGCAACCGCTGCAGGAGCTCCGCGCTAAATGTTGCCTGGCACAACGGCTCACCACCGGAAATGGTCACGCCACCACCAGACTGCTCAAAAAAATCGCGGTCTTCCAAAAGCAGCGCTAAGGCATCTTCGACGCTGACTTCCCGTGCCGAGAAGCTCAGCACGTCCAGCAGGCAGGCGTCAACGCAACGACCACAACGCTGGCATTTGCCACGGTCAAAGACATGCGTACCGGCCGCATCCAGTGCCTGCGCACCGCTGGGACATACAGCCACGCACCGGCCGCAAGACACACAGCGAATGTCCGTATAAAGCAACAGCGGCTTGCGACTGATGCTCTCGGGATTATGACACCACAGGCAACGCAGCGAACAGCCCTGCAAAAACAGCGTCGTACGAATGCCCGGGCCGTCGTGAGTTTCGAGATTCTTGACGCCTGATATCAGCCCCGTCGTCATGATTACTGCGCTTTCGCTTCGGCTTCGCGAATGAAACAGTCCTGCATTTTGCGCGACAGGTCAATAAAACGGGCGTTCCAGCCACAGACCCGCACTTGCAAGTTCGCGTATTTGTCGGGACTGGCCTGCGCGGCCTTAAGCGTCTCGGCATCAAACACATTGAAATGGATGAAGAAGCCGCCTTTGTGGCAGAAGGTCGCCAAAATATCCTGCAGGCATTTGCCACCAAGTGTCCCCCGCACCAGCGTGGGATGGAGGGTAATGTCCAGCACCGAACCATCAGGGAAATCAGTTGCGTCGAGCTTGGTCACGCTGTTCAGCAGTCCAGTGACGCCCTTCTTGTCCATACCAATCGTCGCGCCGGCATTTTTAGCCAGGGGCTCGCCATTGCGCCGGCCGTCAGGGGTAGCGGCGCTGCGCTCACCCATGTTCACCGAGTGGTCTATGGACCAGCAGCCCATCTGGAAGTGCCCGCCACGACTGTTCGGCGTGTTATTGATCAGCTCCGCCGTCGAATGGCAGACCGCCACGGCAAAACGGTCAGCCCTAGCCTCGTTGTTGCCCCATTTTGGTGCCCGCCGACGCGCAATCAGCTGCAGCTCGTCATGGCCCTGCCAGTCGTCCTGTAGCGCCTGGCGCAACTCGTCCCAACTGCAGAGCTTTTCCGTGAAGACCAGGTACTCAATAGCGGCCAGGGAATCCGCCACCGTGCCAATGCCGGCGCACATGACGCCAGAGGTGCTGTATTCAGTGCCCGCCGCAGAGACATCCCGCCCCTTAGCAAAGCACGAGTCCATGCTGGCCGACAACACCGGCGAGGGGTTCACCCGCGGCCACTCCAACTCCCAAGCGCAGGTCTCGGCCATCGCCTGCCGCAAATGCCCAGCCAAGATGGACTCGTAACCACGCAGTACCTCGTCCATGCTCTGCGGTGCCGGCAGGGCCGCCATCAGCTCCTCAAAGGGCTTGACCATATTGCACAGGGCGCTCATACTGCAGCACAATTCCTTGCCCATGATCGCCGGCTCATAACACCCGATGGGCACAAAATCAACAATGTCGTCCGGTCGTTTGCCATGACGCATAAACATCTCAAAGGCAATGTCGTCGTTGGCAAAAACAATGGCATTGGCGCCGTTGCGCACAGCATCCACCGCCTGCGCCAAAATGTCCGGCGGGCTGTTGCGATGCACCCGCAACGACAATTTGGGGTCAATCGTCTTGCGCTCGGCAAAGACCTCGAGGCACAGCCGCGTGAGGTCGTTGCCGAGGTCATTGCCGGCAGCATCACGACCACCAAAACAAATGTTGTTGCCCGCGCCAAAATGCTGCGCGGCAAGTTTGTCAAAAAAGCAGTGGATGAGCTCTTTGGCCTGCTCACGCGTCAGCCGGCCGCTACGCAGATCGGCATCGTAGTAGGGAAAGAACAGTTGGTCAAAAACGCCCTGCGAACGGACGTACTCGCCCTCAATCTCCTGCACTTGATTGAAGAGAAATGCCCACTGCAGCGCCTCGTGAAAACTCTGCGGGGGCCGTTCAGCGAGTGCCTGCAACGTCGCAATTACCCGTTGCGCCCCCAGGCGTTCGGCCTCCGCAGCCAAACGCAAGATATACGTGCGCATGGCCTCGCCGACAATCGCCACCGCGCGAAAGAAGTCCGTGGCTTCATCGTCTGGCGCTGTCGCCAGCGCGGCGTTAGCGCGGTCGCGCAGGCCCGCCGCGCCATACTTGAGAACATTGCGCCAACCGGGCGATGTGTGGCTCAGGTCGAGCCGGCCATAGGCGCAGTCACCCAGTCGCCAGTCACTCAAACCAAGTTTCTTTCCGGCTTCATTCATCCATTCCTGCTGGATCTTCCACAGGACGCGGCCGCTGTCGATATGATCCGCGAACCAGTCGTCGGGATCCACGCGAATGGCCGCGTCCGTAAGGACTATGCGCAGCATCTCCGCCCGCTGGCTAATCCGCGGCTGACCGGCGCCAGTCGTGGCCAGATACTGCCGGACTTTCGCTAGCAACGTGTCCGGCCCCAAGCCAGTGGCTGGATTCATTGGCAGACGATACTGCTTCTCTAGCATATCGCGCACTGCGTCGTAATGGCCCCACAAGGCAGCTGCAGTCATCGGGCTTTCTCCAATAACCTAAGGAATAAGTTCAATCACACCAATGGCTCATCATGAACGGGCATTATGCTAATGTTCCCACGCGACTTTTCAATGCGTTATCCAAGCAGAAACATACCGAATCGTGCCTCAAGGCAAACAGCATTTTGCTTCGTATACGATACCGCCCGCCATGGCTAATAGCCACTGGCGGGCAATGCGTCGTCGTATCTGCGATGGCTAACACCAGCCCCCCAACGCGTCATTTTTTGTCGTCGTCGGCCATTGGCACGGCAAAGTAGAAATAATACGCATTGGCTTGATTGGGAAGCTTCCGCTCAATCCTAAGCACAATGTTGTTCTTGTCGCTGGCATTGACCGCCTCTGCCAACTCAGCAACGGTCTTGACACTCTGCCGATTGACTTCGTGGATAATATCGCCGGGCATAATGCGCATGTCCCCATTTTCGGCTTTAGCGACCGCGCCATCAGGCAATACTTCCACGACCACAATTTGGCCATCTTGCTCGTTCAAACGCAGACCTAATTTGCTCAAATCGCGTTGCTGGCTGCGCCGAGACGGCGACTGCCCCAAACCAGCAATGCCACCATCAGTGCCGCGACGACTGGCCACGACCTCGTAAGTCATTTCCTTGCCATTACGCAACAGCGTGACTTTGATCGTGTCGCCAGGACGGTAGGACGTCACGGCCAGTCGTAGGTCATGCATGGAATGAACAGTCTTCTCACCAATCTTCTGAATAACATCACCGGCACCAATACCTGCTTTTTCTGCAGCCTCACCAGGCACCAAGCCGCTGACAATAACGCCAAAGTCGGCAGCAAACTGATCTTTGAGATCACCGGTCAGTTCCTGCATG
>JAQWBY010000389.1 GCA_028706165.1 Lentisphaeria bacterium
TCAGCAATTCGCCCCAGCTGGAACGGGAGAACAAGCTCAAAGTGTGGGACGACCTGCAGAAGGTCATGGCCCTGCTGAAGCTGCCGTTGCCGCCGCCAAGAAGGCAGTAGGGAGCAGCCATTGCTGCCAGGCGTCCAGCGGGACAGGGCGCCGGCGGGACAGGGCGTGGCCGTTTCGTCCTCCCCCGAGTCGCTCGGTGTCATGTGGAAGAGCTGAGCGCAGCGCCGGGCGCTTAGTAAGAGGTCGTCCCTATAAAGAAGCGCCAAGCGATTTTCGCCTGCCGCAAGCGCGTTCTCAGCCTTTCTATAGCCATAAAATCGTCATGACTGCCGCGTAAACGTAATCGCTCAGCCATTATCATGTAGACACGACAAGCCCCTGTTTGCTGTAGTGGGATGTGACGTGTCAAGCCAATGTGGCGCCCTCCAGGCGCAATTCCAAGTTGTTGTCACACCCCGGGTTGCGGCGCCCTCCGGGCGCCTCACCCGGGCTATGCATGGTACGGCCCTCTGGGCCGAACTTGGCCGATCTGACATTGTATTGCCGCGAAGCGGCAGAAGCGCTGAAAGCGCGAAACATACCAGCCCAGGGCAAGCCCTTAGCGCCTTGCGGTAAACGCGAAGCGAATGCCGCAAGGCGCTAATTCGAAAAGGGATAGGTGGGGGAGCGCGAGGGGGAGGAAAGGGCCAATGGCCCTTTCCTCCCCCTCGCAAAACCCAACTATGCTTTACGGAAAAGCTCTCCTTACGGACAGTGTACGCGGCCGTGCAGATCGCGTCCGGCGCGCAAGGCCGCTTCGGCGGCATCGCGGCGCAGACCGATAATGAGGATGCCACGGTCTATGCTGTGCCGGAAGATCAGCTCCATGTCGTTGTATTCCGGCTGGGACAGATTGATGGCGCCCAGGCCTTCCTGGCGGCAGAGCGAAGGAATGAAATGCTCGCCACGACCGCAGAAATGCTCGGCGCCGCCGCCGAATTCGCGTAGCAGTCGCTGGTTGTAGGGGAAGATGAAGTCGTCGAACAGGTCCGGTGATAGATTCATGGCCGAGTCGTCGCGCAGCATGATGCAGCCGGGCTGCATCATGCCCCAGTGGCATGAGGTCGGGCCGGCATAGGGGTAGAGCGCGAGCCACTCGCGCATGAAGGCCGCGTAGGTGTCGGTAATCAGCGCCAAGGCCTGATGGGCCAGCTCGGGGCTGTCCATGAGATCCAGGAACATCGCCGAGCCGCGCAGCAACTCATAGACGTCCATCGGGCCTTGGAGGTCCGGATGATAGACATTGACGTAACGGCGAATACGCGGGTAGGGCGCGAAGAGCTCGCGATAGAACTCGCCCATGGCGAAGACTTTTTCGCCGAGGCCTCGGCGCAGGTCGGGGATGCCGCGGTCCAGGAGCCGCCGTAGCTTGTCGTCATCGGTGGCCAACGGCGTCGTGGTGGGCAGAGTGTTGTGACAGTCGTCCATGATGAAGAGCTCGGCACCAAAGAGAGTCGGCATGATGCCGGTACCGTAATTGGCGCGGACGGTCAGCATCGCGCCACTGCCCTGAGCGACCTGCGCGCTGCAGGTCGCAAGCTGTTGCAGCGCCATCAGGCTGTAGTCATCCAGCGCGGCATTCACGCGCGGTGACGGCCAACTCAGCGTGGCCGCTGCGGTCGCGCGCCGGCGGGGCGAAAAGATGTCGCCACGGAACTGGCCGGCGCAGAATGCCGACCAGTCATTGCTGAGGGCCGTTTCCACGGCGTCATCAAGGCGGGTTTCCAGGTCGTCGAGATAGGGGCGCAGGTCCATGGGGCTCCTTGCTGGGGGGCTGATGATCGGTCTGATCGTTTGTCTTTTGTCTTCTTCGCGGACGGATCGGACGGATCGGACGGATCGGACGTATCCGATTTCTGATCGGTCTGATCGGTCTGATCGTCTGTCTTTTGTCTTTCTTCGCGGACGGATCGGACGGATCGGACGGATCGGACGGATCGGATTTCTGATCGGTCTGATCGGTCTGATCGGTCTGATCGGTCTGATGATCCGCCCGATGTGCCCGATCAAGCAGCCGGATCGGTCTGATCGGTCTGATCGGTCTGATCCGTCTGATGATCCGCCCGATGCGCCCGATCAAGCAGCCGGATCGGTCTGATCGGTCTGATCGGTCTGATCCGTCTGATGATCCGCCCGATGCGCCCGATCAAGCAACCGGATCGGTCTGATCGTCTGTCTTTTGTCTTTGTTCGCGGACGGATCGGACGGATCGGACGGATCGGACGGATCCGATTTCTGATCGGTCTGATCGGTCTGATCGGTCTGATCCGTCTGATGATCCGCCCGATGTGCCCGATCAAGCAGCCGGATCGGTCTGATCGGTCTGATCGGTCTGATCGGTCCGATGATTTGTTTGCTTAAGCGGCCGTCTCAGTCTTTGCGGTCGAGGCTGCGGTAGTAGTCATTGAGCAGGGGGCGGTATTCGTCCGCGACCTTATCGAAATCGGTATCGATGACGGCGTTGCCGCCGGTTTGGCTGATGCTGGTGACGGGCATGGGCAGTGCGGCGCCGCCTTTGAGTTCGACTTGGCTGTCTTCCAGGCGGCGGAGGACGCGTCGGCGGAGGCCGCCGAGTTCCTGCATTTGTGGCGGGGCGCTTTCCAGGGCGCGGAGGTTACGGGCGGCTTCGCCGAGGCCGCCGCTGCCGATGTAGAGCAGCCTGGCAGTAGCGAAGAGTACTTCGGTTTCCTGACGCAGTTTATGCGGCATCATGCCGGGGCCGGTCTGGTGCAGATCGCGGCGGGGCGCGGCTCCGAACATGCCGATGCTTTCGGATTGCCCGCCGAGCTTGCCGCCACCGGTGGCGCGTGCGTCCATGGTGGAGTCTTCGTCCTCGGTGACCATGCCCTTCTGGAATTGGTCGTGGGTGCGGCGGGCGTGGGTTTCACGGCCCTCATAGCCCTTGACGTGGTTTTCCACCAGTTCGCCGGTGGCCTGGCCCTCGCGACCGGAGCCGCTGCGGCCAGTCATTTCGTTGTCGTTGGGGCGGGTGTTGCCGGATTTGCCCTTGGCGGCGAAGGACGGCATGGGGCCGTCCATCACGGCCCAGCCCATCTCGATGTCGGCGATGATGTTGTTGCCGGTAGTGTCCTGGCTCTGCATGTCGATGTCGTTCGCCTGCTCCAGAAGTTCGCCGACGATGTCTTCGAGCTCGTCGGGCAGGGGCACCAGCGGGATGTCCGGCATCTCGTCAGTATCAAAACTCTCCATGTTCCAGACGAAGTGGTCGGGCACGTCCGGTAGCCACATTTCGACGTCCTCAACGCGCTCTTTGGTGTTGCGGATGGCGTCTAAGAGCGCGTCTTCCTTCTGGACGGCAATTTCGATGGAGGGCATGTTTTCGCTGTCGAGGGCCTGCATGACGTCTTCGAAGACTTCGCGCATTTTGCTGTTGAGTTCATTGCAGACCGGCAATTCGGGAAACTGGTAGAGATCGTTGGCCAGTTTTTCGACGAGATCGGCCATCTCCTTCTGTTCCTTGTCCATCTTGGCGAGCTGTTCCTGGACTTCCTCGTCGAAAACGCCACGGGCTTTGAAGTCGCGAGTGACTTCGGCGATGCGGGCCTGCTTTTTCTCCATGCCGTCGAGTTCGGCGGCGACATTTTTGATGACGGCGCTGGCGTCGTCGACGATTTTGCGGGCGTTGTCGACGCGCCATTGATTGAGGATGTTGAGGGCCTTCATGAGTACGGCGATGGTATCTTTTTGGCTGATGATGGCGGCCTTGAGGTCTTTTTCGCTGAGTTCTTCGGCGGCCTGGAGGGCTTTTTCGTAGGCGTGGTCCTGGTTGATGACGTCGTGGGCGTTGCGCAACTGTACGGCGAAG
>JAQWBY010000390.1 GCA_028706165.1 Lentisphaeria bacterium
GCCATCACTACCGGCCTGCTCAACAAGCTTAATCGCGATGAAGTGCAGGGCGTCATGGCGCATGAAATCGGCCACATCCGCAATTTCGACATCCGCTACACTATGCTCATGGCCATGCTCGCCGGCGCCATCGTCATGCTTAGTGAGCTGTTTCTGCGCATGATGTGGTACAGCGGCGGCGGCCGCAGTCGCCGCCGTAGCAGCCGCGAAGGCGGCGGTAATGCCCAAGTCGTCTTCATGCTCATCGGTATCTTGCTGGCCATCCTGGCGCCACTGCTGACCACGCTTATCCGCCTCGCACTCAGCCGCCAGCGCGAATATCTCGCCGATGCCTCCGCCGTGGAATTCACCCGCAATCCCGGTGGGCTGATGTCCGCCCTGGCCAAGATTTCCGGCGACAGCGCGCCGATGGAGGTCAGCAAGGTCACGGCGCCACTGTATATCGTCAACCCCAAACTCGGCCTGCGCGGCGGCGGCAGCAGTCTCTTCAGCACCCACCCGCCCACCCAGGAACGCATCGCCCGCCTCCAAGGCCTCAACGGCAGCGGCATCCCGGGCTGATACACGCGACCGCGCGTCGCCAGGCCCGACCGCGCGTCGCCAGGCCCGGACCATTCCTCCATTGGCAATACCTCGGCACATACAGATTGGCACCCAAAACAAGACCGGGCGGGACACTTTCGTATCCCGCCCGGTCTTGTGTATTATGTCGTAGCATGCAGACGGCTGGTGCGTCTGACGCTCGGCGCCCATCTTTTAGCGCGCGGCGAGCATGCGATCAATCATCATCAGCGCCCCAGTGGAACTCCCCGCCATCTTGAGCTTCTGCACGATGGCGTCCACCGACGCCTCTTCTTCGACCTGCTCCGTCACAAACCACTGCAGGAAAATCTGCGTGGCGTTGTCCTTGGCTTTCTGCGCCTGGTCAACGAGGGCGTCAAAGGCCTTGGTCACCGAGCATTCGTGCTTGTAGGCGTCCTCATAGGCGGCCAAGGGGCTCGCCCACTGCGTCGGTGGCGCCTTTACCGCGCCGATGCTAATGCGGGCGCCGCGCTCATTGAGCTGCTTGTACAGCCGCATGGCATGCCCAGTTTCCTCTTCAGCCTGCTTCTCCATCCAATGCGCCGCGCCTTCTAGATTGATGCTGTAAAAATACGTCGCCATGGAGAGGTAGAGCCGCGCGTTGTAGAACTCCTCGTTCATCTGCTGGTTCAGGGCGTCGGCCATCTTTTTGCTGATCATGGGTAATGCCTTTCCTGGTTTTGCCTCTGCGTGAGCGCGCGGACCTCCTTGCCCCGTCGCCGGGAGAATCCCGCCAACAGTCGCAGCGCTCTGCGAATCCGCGCGCTAGTCAGCTCCTATTAGAGGCCGGCAATTACGGTTTAGTTCCCACGCGGAAAATGACCAGCCCCCGCCAGCGCCGGCCACCGCACAGGCGCAAAGCGCAATCGGCGTTGCGGTCACGGTGAGCGGTGAGTGGGGCGCCGGCCACCGCACAGGCGCAAAGCGCAATCGCATGCTTCCCCGCTGGCCGGGTGCTGGCTCCTCCCGTTCAACTATGGTGCCGTTCACAAAATACGTTTACACATCGCAGTGCAAACGCTCTTTCATGTCATACCTTGTCGCCGGCCAACATTTCCCTGGCCGCGAAGCGGCAAGCGCCCCAGAGGGGCGCTGTCATCGTAGCCCAGGGCAAGCGACGCCGCAGGCGGAGCGCCGCCCTGGGTACAGCGCCTATTGCGCTCGTGTTCATCGGCCTCTTTGGCCCCAGTCGGCGCAGCTGACTGGGGCCAAAGAGGCAATGGAACCTCACCTTTTTTTGTTTGCGATGTCGCACGCTTTCAGCGTCCTTGGGTATAGTTGTAAACGTAATTATCGAACAACCCCTATGCAGTCGAGAGCAGTCGAATTTTGTCGGGGCGGACCTGTGTGTCCGCCCGCGTGGCGAGGAGGCCGTTGCAAATAACCGCGACCAGGCGAAATTGGTCCATGGCGTCCAATCAGTCCCCAATCAGTCCCCGGCGTCCAGTCCGTCCCCAATCAGTCCCCGGGGGCGAGCGTCATTCCCTATGGTCCCGAAAGTCCCCACGGTCCAAGCCATGAGACCATGCCTTATGAGTCGTGAGTCCTCACCCCAGCGCCGCGCCAACCGCGCCAACCAGTCCATGAAGTCCAATCCGTCCCCAGTGTCCAATTCCAGCCCCGCAGGAGTCCCGCCTATGCAAGAGTACCTCCAGTTCGCCGAAGCGATTTCTGATGAAATTCGTGTTATTGCCGACTTCATTCACTCCCATCCGGAACTCGGCTTTGAGGAATTTCAGGCCGCGGACAAAATTGCCGCCTTCCTCGCACGCCACGGCTTCGCAGTTACCCGTCCAGTCGCCGGTATTGCCACGGCTATCCGTGCCGACATGAAGCTCAATGACGCCGGCAACGCACCTTGTGTCTGTGTGTGCGGTGAGTACGACGCCCTCCCGGGCCTCGGTCATGGCTGCGGTCACAATCTCATCGCCGCCGCCGGCCTCAGCGCGGCGTGGATTGCCGCCAAGTACGCCGAAAAACATCACCTCGATCTCAATCTCTGTTTCATGGGCACGCCCGCCGAGGAGGGCAAGGGCGGTAAGGTCAAAATGATCACGGGCGGCGCCTTTGCCGATGTAGCCATGGCCGTCATGGCCCATCCGTCCGAACGTACCGAAACCGACAGCGGCGGCCTGGGCGTCGCTCGCGCCCGCATCAGCTTCCGCGGCAAGGCCTCACACGCCGGCTCTGCGCCGGAGCGCGGCATCAATGCTCTCGACGCCATGGTCTTCTTCTACGCCGATATGCTCGAGTGGAAAAAGGCCATCGGCCCCCGCGAACGCGTGCATGGCATCATCACCAACGGCGGTGACGCGCCCAATATCATCCCCGATCTCACCGAGGCGTTCTTCTACGTCCGCGCCGCTACGACACCGGCCATCGACAAGCTGAAAAAGTCCCTGGATGAGTCCGTTCGCCGCGGCGCCGCCAAAGCCGGCTGCCGCTACGATATTGAGTGGGACGAAGGCACCGACCCCATCCTCGTCAACCGCCCCATTAATGTGGAGTACCAGGCTGCCTGGCGAGGCATGGGCGAGGACATTCCCCTCTGCAATGGCGACGAACGCTGCGGTTCTACCGACATGGGCAATGTCACCCAGATCATGCCTGGTGCCCATGTGCGCTTCGCCATCAGCGACGGCGAACCCTGTCCCGGTCATTCCATCGCCTTCCGCGAGGCCGCCGCTGGCCCTGCCGGCTTCGCCAACGCCATCAAGGCCGGCGCCGCCATGGCCCGCATCCTTATCCGCTACTCGCAAGACCAGGCTTTCCGCGACGCCGTCAACGACGACTTCCACCAGCACCGCCGTAAATAGTCCTGCAGCTACCACCAAATTACCTCGTCACCAATGTTTTTCGTGCAAGTCGTGCTATAGTAACCACTGCGTCGGCGGCTAGTACCGCGCCGGCACACCCACTCCCACGTGGGGGCGAAATGGTCTCGACTGCTTAGGTAGAACGCAGGTCGCATGCGGAGGATGATCGTTGGCCTCCTTAATCATCGGTCGAAAAAGTAACTGCGAAAAACGAACTCGCACTCGCTGCTTAAGTTCAGCGACGTCTCTACCCGGACGCCTGATAGGGGATAGAGACGCAAGTATCGGGCTGGTTCTCAAGCCGCGCCAGCGGGCCTGAGAACAAGACTCAACAGATGGCCGCTTTCTCCGGCGTGTGCGGACGCCACCAACCCGGAGAACTAAGACTAAATCGCGTCCTAAGCATGTAGAAGCCTTCGGGAAATCTTCTCAGGACCCGGGTTCGACTCCCGGCGCCTCCACCAT
>JAQWBY010000391.1 GCA_028706165.1 Lentisphaeria bacterium
TCGAGGTTGGCGGTTGGTTCGTCGGCGAGGATGATGGCCGGCTCGTTGGCAAGGGCGCGGGCGATGGCGACGCGCTGCTGCTGACCGCCGGACATTTCGTCGGGGCGGTGGTCGAGGCGGTGTCCCAGGCCGACCATTTCGAGGACTTCGATGGCGCGTTTGTGCGCCTTGTCTGGCTCGACGCCGCTGAAGAGCAGGGGCAAGATGACATTGGAGATGGCGTCGTAGGCGGGGAGGAGGTTATAGGACTGGAAGACGTAACCGATGTGGTTGCCGCGGAAGTGGGCCAGCTGCCGCGGCGTCAGCTTGGTCAGGTCGACGCCGGAGACCTCGACCATGCCGGAGCTGGGGGTATCCAAGGCACCGATCATGTTGAAGAGGGTACTTTTGCCGGACCCGGAAGGCCCCATGATGGACAGGTACTCTCCGCGGAAGATTTCCAAGTTGATGTCTTTAAGGGCGTGCACGACGGTCTTGCCGAGGTTGAAGACCTTGTTGACATCCTTGACTTTGATGAGGGATTCTTGGCTCATATTGGGCTTGCTCTCGGTTGGTGTTGCCGGGCTGGTAAGTGATTGCGGCGGCGCTTGGCGGGCTGTGGTTTAGAAGGGCAGTTTGATGACGGCCTTGCTGAGGAAGGTGACGCCGACGCCGACGGTGGTAATGAGGCCCATGCCGCAGGAGAAGCCGGCGGCGACGACGGGGATGTATTGACGCCACTTGAGCTTGAGGCGTTTTTTGAAGTAGAAGTGGCCGATGAGGGCGCCGATGAACTGTGGCAATATGGAGTGCGGCAGGCTCTGGCCGAGGCCGCGGACTACGCCGTAGGTGAGCATGATGGGCGCGCCAATGATGCTCATACTGCTGAACAGGATGACGCCGAAGATGGCGCCGAAGCCCAGGTAGGTGACATTGAAGGCCTGTTCGAACATGGAGTATTCGCCCATGGTTGACGAGTACATGATACAGGCGTTGGCGGCGTTGAGTTCCCACATCTTCTGAGCGAAGGGATAGGCCACTGAAGGAATCTGATCCAGGCCCCAGATGAAGTTCATGAAGAAGATGGTGCTGAGGAGAATAAGGGGGAAGAGGATGATCTTGGTCTTCCAGATACTGGTGAATTTGGTGCCGGTGAGTTCGCACTGGCGATAGAAGACGGTCATGGTGCCGTAGTTGGCGATGGGCAGGGGCAGGAACCAGACGGCGACGCCATGGTAGCCGCTGAGGATTAGGGCAGCCTCGCGGATCATGGGGACTTCGACGACCTGGCCGACCATGCCTTCCAAGCGGGCGGTGACGTAGCTGATGATGGGGGTGTAGACGTAGCCGAGGATGAGGAGGACGATCAGCACGTTGCGGATGTCGTCCGTCCAGCCGCCATGGTGCCAGACCAGCAGGCCGATGGAGACGACGGTGTAGGACGCGGTGACCAGGAAGTAGCAGAGGATGATTGCCCAGGCGCCGATGTCGCCGCGGCCCTTGGGAATGTCCTTCCAAGCGCCTTTTTTGATTTGGCCAGCGGCTTTGAGGCGGCGTTTTTCGCGGTTGCCTTTGATGATGCTTTTGACGACCTGGTAGATACCGGCCAAGGCGATAGCGACGGCGATGCCGATGTGGAGGCTGAAATAGAAATCGACGTTGTTTTTGAAAATTGTGGAGATGGTGTCGTCGCCGAATTTCCAGTTACTGAGGATACCGCGATTGTAGAGAATAGGGTTGGCGACGAAGGTGATAAGGAGGCCGATGAAGCTGCCGACCATGCCGTAGAAGGGCATGACCATGCCGGTGACGATATTGCCGAAGTCCCAGGAGATACCCGTGGCGACCGCGTGGAGGTACTGGCCGGTCTTGCCGGTGAAATCAGAGAAGGGGATGGGGAAGATCTGGATGGCGGTGCCGGTGAGGGCGCCGCTGATGACCGGTAGGAAGAGGTAGATGGCGCCGAAGGCCAGACCGAGGGCGCCGCCGATGGCGAAGACGCGCCAGCGCCAGGAATTCTCGGCGTCTTTGCTGGTTTTGGCTTCGATGTCTTCAGCCATGGCCATGATGCCCTGGGCGCCGATGGGGGCCATCGGGAAGGGCAGTTTTTCCATATCACTGGCGACGCGGAAGAGACCGTAGCCGAGGACGAGGTTGGAGAGCTGGCCGACGAAGGAGCCGAAGAGCATCATGAGGATGACGGGCAGCCAGTCGATGTGGAAGAAGGTACGCTTGGCGTAGGAGTCGGACTCAATGGGCGGGGCCCACCAGCGCGGGATTTGATCAACGATGCCGTTGGCGGCGGCGGCGTCACTTTGGGCGAAGAACTGTTGCCAGAGGAGGCCGCCGGTGGTAGCGGCGCCCATCATGGACCCGGCCATGAAGAAGAGGACGAAGATTTCGGAGCGATTGAGGTAGCGGTGGGCTCGGCGGGCGACCTCAATGAAGAGGATGACCGTCACCCACTGGGCGGCGGAGCCGATGCCGGTACCGGCCAGCAGGCCCATGTAGATGGCGCCAGGCACCATCAGCAGGGCGACAAAGATGGCGCCAAACAGGGCCGACCAGCGGAAGCCTTCTTCAAAGGTCGAAGGCACCTCCATGATGCGGCGAAACTCGTCTAATTCTTTATCTACGCGGTGTTCCATGCTCGTATTTCCTCACCCTGGTGAATGATCTATTGATTGTTTTCGGCTCCGAGGCTCGTCAAAGTCCTCTGGCGATAGAGTTCCATGGTCTGGCGGGGTATGGAGCGCCAGATGAGGAACTGCTGCCGCAAGTCGTCAAGGAAGACTTTGTTGAGGCGTTGCCAATCCTTAGGCTGACCGGAAATACGTTTGAGGACGACGCGGACCTCGTCGATGCCGGCGATTTCGCTGGGTGTGCTGCGCAGAGAGAAACTCTGGCTGACACCGAGGTCGAAAGGCGCGAGGGCGAGGTTGGCGTCCAGTCCGAGTTCGCCGTTAGCTTCTTTGACGAGCTGGACATTGCTGGTCATGAAGCGTCCGAGGCCGGTGTCGGTGTGGTTGCCGAAGTGTTCTTGGAGGAAGCTGATGACGCCGGTGATGTCATACTGTGAGACGGTGAAGGGGAAGACCAGGTCCATGACGTCGCCCTGGGGTTCTGGTGGCCGCCAAATGCGCATGAGTCCTGGGTTGGCAGACTTGGATGCCTTGATGGCCGGGTACACGGACGAAATCAGCACGGTGGCCATGACGATGAGGATGGTGACAATGGTGTTGGTGGATGACATGTTCATTTCAGGCACGCGGACGAGTCCGAATTCGGAGGCGACGCCGAGGAGTTTGAGGGTGCCTTGTGCGAGCAGGTAACCGCCGAGGCCGCCGATGAGGGCATAGACCATGGATTCGGCGAAGAAGAGAGTGGCGACGTGTTTGGGGGCCAGGCCGAGGGCGCTGAAGGTGTAGATTTCCTTTTTACGGTCGGCGACGGAACCGAGCATGGTGCCGAAGATGACCAGGCCACCGAGGACGATGGGGAAGAAGAGGTCTTTGGCGCCGCTGGCCTTGAGGACCGTGCCGAGGAGGTGGCGGTAGACGCCATTCTGGCGGGTGGCGGGGATTGGGAAGGGGAGGATACGGGCGAGGTTTTCGGCGGTTTCGATCGCCTCGGAGCTGTCTTCGGTGTAGATGATTAGACCGTAGAGTGAGGCGCCGAGGGTTTTGGCGGTGTCAGCAGAAACCACGGCAACCTGATCGACAGGCAGGCTCGCCCAGTTTTTCTGTGACATCATTTCCATCTCTTCCTCGCCGTCCACGTTGGTGGGCTGGGTGGAGGAGGTTTCGGTGAAGTCAGCGGGGAGGATGCTGCTGGTGTCCATGTCTTTGGCGGCCGAGAGCATGACAGCGTCAAGGAG
>JAQWBY010000059.1 GCA_028706165.1 Lentisphaeria bacterium
TGGCGCTTGCCGGTGAGCGCGAAGAGCTCGTAGGTCACGCGCATGAAGTGAATGGCGTCGCAGGGCTCGGAGATGGCGTTGATCTGGCTGGCGGCGTGGTTGAAGATGTCGTTGTAGCCCACGCTGAACATCTGGTTCTGCTCGTGCTCCCACATCGCCGCGTGGGCCTTCTCGACGGCCTCCAGGCAGCTCTGGTCACCAGTGACGCGATGGTACTCCAGGATGCCATCCAGGCACGATAACAGCTCGTAGACCTTCGCCCACTCCGGCGGCCGCTCATACCATTCGTGCAAGGGCTTGCCGCTAAGGCCATTGGCGATGAGGTTGGGCGCCTTGCCGCTGGGGTCATTCCAGCTGGCGATGATGGCACTGGCGAAATCCAGGTAGCGCCGGTCGTCGGTGGCCCGATACAGCTCCAACATGGGCTTGAGAATGGAGCAGCTGGGCATGCCCTTGAAGGTGCCCGTGTCGCCGATCCAGATGCCGTTGTCGCGCAGCTCAGCGATGAGATGATCCGCCAGACGAATGGCCGCTTGCAGGATGCTCGCGTCATTGAGCACCCGCTGCGCTTCCAGCAGTCCCCACAGGGTGTATTTACGGCACCAGATATTCCAGTTCCAGTTACAGCCCCAGCCCATGACCTTCTTGCCCTCTTCACGCGTGGGCGCAATCACCATCAGCGAGTTCTTGTAGGTGCCGATATAGCCATCCGCGCGCTGATAGGCCATCAGCCGATGCGCCGCCTGCCGGATAAACTCCCGCAACGCCGCGTCGTCTTCGTACTCGCAGACCCGCGCCGCGCTGATCATCCACTTGCCCCAAAATTCACCCTGCCAGATGCCGACCACACCCGACTCGTCGTCCAACTGATTCTTGAAGGCGTCCTCGGCTTCCTGATACACCACCTCGCGAGCATGGCGAGAACGTATGCGCTGCTCAAAAAAATTCTCCATGAGCTCGCCAATGGGCCCGGCAATCAGCGTCTGCTTGAGGGCCAGCGGCGTCACCAGATTCGACACGGCGTAGTCTGCCATGATCATGCTCCGTTGTGTTGGTGAAAGAGGGGTAAGAAGTAGTTACTGTGGACGAAGACGGCGCCCATAAGATAACCCCGACGCCCCCGCTGACACTCCCGCGCAGAGAATAAACGGCAGAACCCGGTGGCCCCAATGGACGTCGTAGCCCCGGTGGGCCCTACTGGCGCTCGCCGTTATCCAGTGCTGCGATCAGTCCGGAGATGCGCCGGGTTGGCCGCTGGAGGGCGGTCTTCAGCACCTCTTTGGGCGCCCACAGGCGGAATTTAAGCTCGGTGCGGGTGATGCCGGTGTACACCAATTCGCGGGTCAGCACGGGATTGTCCTTTTCCGGCAGGACCATAAGAACCTTCTGATAGCCCGAGCCCTGCGATTTGTGAATGGTCATGGCGTAAACCAGCTCATAGGGCGGCAGACCGCCAAGCGGGAAATTGCGGTATTTGGTCACCGGGTCTTTGCCATCCCATGCGGGATTGGGAAAAAAGACTTGCTGATTGAAAACCACGCCGATGTCGCCGTTGTTCAGGCCAGTCAGTTTATTATTTTCCAGGATCATCAATGGCGTGCCGTTGGCAAAGGGCGCGATGCCCAGCACCTTGCACATCTGCTCATTGAGATTATTCACCCCAAAGACGCCCTCGCGGTTGCTGGCCAGGATCTTGAACGAGTTGACATAGGCAAAAAAATCATCTGGCGACTTCCCGTCCTTCCACCCATCGAGCCGCCATTCCTCGACCACTTTTTTGAGCGCGCCAGCCAACTTGCCGGATTCCGGCGGCACGCTGGCCGCGAACTCGGCGTCGGCCTGCCCCACCTCGGGACGCATGGCGTAGAAATCTTCAGCCAGTTGCGCGATAGCGGCGGAGTCTTCTGTCTCGACCACACGCTGAGCACACTTAGTCAGGGTGCTATTATTTTTGGCGCGGTAGTTCTTGTGCAGGACGGCGATGGCGCCCTTTAACGTCTGGCATTTGCAGAGATCGGCCAGGACGCTGCCGGTTTCGACGCTGGACAGCTGGTCCTTGTCCCCGAGCAGCAGCAAGCGCGCGGCGGGTTTGAGCGCCCTTATCAGCTGCGCCATGTTGGGCAAAGACACCATGGACGCCTCGTCCACCACCACCAGGTCGTAGGGCAATCGCTTTTCCGCATGGAAAATGGGCTTGGCCATATCCGGCCGCAGCCCGATCAGCGTATGCACCGTGCTGGCCTGCAGGCTCAGGAGCTTCTCCTTGACTTCGCTGGATACGTCACCACTGAGGTTTTCCACGCCGGCGGTAATGGCCTCCTGCATACGCGCCTTGGCTTTGCCCGTCGGTGCCGCCAGGGCGATACGCCACTGCGGATGGTCCCGGCAGATCAGAGCGAGAATCGCACTCAGCACGGTAGTCTTACCCGTGCCCGGCCCGCCAGTGATAATGGCGAATCGGCGGCTGACGGCCAGCTGCACCGCCAACTGCTGGTAGTCCGGACTGTCCGTGCTGTCGCTGAAGTAGGTCGAGACCTTGCCGATGTCCGTCAAAGGCAGCTTGTGATCAGATTGTTCCTGAGCGGCCTGCCGCATCCACGCCGCGACATCGAGTTCGTACTGCCGGTACTTGTTCAGGTACAGCAGCGCCTGGCCATTGGCTTCGACGTGAAAGACCAGCGGCGTGCCCAGCTCGGCTTGGCTGCCAATGATCTGCGGGTGCGCGTTGGCCAAAGCGCGGATGGCGTCATGCACGGCGGCAGCCGATAGCGCCGACAACGCCGCGAGGAAATTACCTCGCGCTTCGCCGGTCAACGCGGACTTGTCATCCTCGTTTTGGAGTTGTGCCCGCAAAGCCTGTTGCCAATGTTCCACATCCACGCAGCTATGGCCGTCACGGACATAGCGCAGCAGCAAATGAGCCAGAAAACACCATAGGGCGTCCTTGTCCTTGGCGCTATCTGCGGCGTGGTCCTCGGCTGCGTCCGGCACCGAGGGCCCACCAGCGGCCGGCACGTCATTGTCGGCCCTTGCTGGCATCCGGCTCAAGCGGCACAGGAAACGTCCGAATTCGGACTCGATAGTCGAGAAGGGCGTGGCCAGTTTGAGTTGGTCCAAAAAGTTATCGTTGATCATCGTCATCCCTCACTCCCCTTATGTGCTTTACGGCCAAGGACGGCGCGCAAGGCCATGATGTCCGCGTAGTCCGGCCGATCGGCAAAGACGCCCTGGCCAGACACGGCGGCATCCACGCCGCGCAGGAAGATATAGAAAACGCCACCGAAGAGCCGCTCGTAGTCTTCCAGAGTGAAGTGCCCGAGGCGGTCGTCGATGTACTCCACCAGCGCCACGGTATAGACCAGGTACTGCATGCCGTAGGCGTGTTTGCGCATTTCATCGTTCAGGCCTGTGACGCTGAATTTGGCGATGTCGTAGTCAATGACATTGGACTTCCAGTCCACGATGTAATAGCGGCCGTCATGGCGTAACACGAGGTCGATGCTGCCCGTCAAGGCCCGGCGAGCGTTTGTCCTGAGATCAACATCAACCGGTACGTCATAGCGCTTGAGCAAGTCGCCTGGGAGGACGAGTTCGTCCCCAGCAGGAAGGCAGTAATCAAATTGCAGTTCGGAAAGACGATTGGCCACAGCGATGTCGGCAAGCCTGAACTGAGCGCCGACCTCGGGCTGCAGCGGCGTGTGCAGCACCTGCCGGACCATGTGCGCGAAGACCTTAAGGTCGTCTTCGTTCTTCAACATGGAGTACAGACTGAGTTTCTGCCGCGCGACCTCGCGAAGCTCGTCGTCATTGGCCTGAAAATCAATGGTTTCGAAAATGCTGTGCCAGCAAATACCGGCCTTTTTTCCGCGGCTGAAGGTAAAGATCGGCGGCAGCTTCGCCCAGTCGTCAGCGGTCATGGGCTTCTTGCGGGCGGTTGCCTGGGCGCCGTCGTCGTCATTATCCGCATCGTCATAATCCTGGTCGTTGCCAGCAGTGACATTCGCCTGGCTGGCCTCCCGTGCGCGCTCGCCCTGGTCGGCGGCGGCATGAACCCGGCCAATCAGCGAGGACGCACTGACGGTGGTCCAAAACGGCGCCACCAAGCCGTTTGCCGACGGGAAGACGGAACGCACCAATTCCGGCGGTGCAGGAGCTGGGCTGGCGACCGCAGGCGACGTTGGCGTCGGCTGAGCGACCGCAGGCGACGTTGGCGTCGGCTGAGCAGAGTCAGGGGTAATCATGTTCACGCAAAGGTTGGGCACCTCTGTCGCGGCCATTGTCCAGTCTGCGGCACACATCTTCTCGATGCACTTCACCAGTGCATCCCGGTCGCTCAGGACCGCCTGGTCATCGCGCTTGCGGAAGATATACTTGAATATCGCCTGGCTCTTTTTATCCTCTGCCGCTTCCATGAACACGGCACAGAAAACCTTGGCGCGGGTGATGGCGACGTAAAAAAGCCGCAAGTTTTCCTGCAGCGTTTCCAGATCGCAGAGTGACTTGTAGGTCCCGACATTAGTGACATCCCGCAGCGCTTGCATACTGCCATCGATATCAACATGGCAGTTGATATTAGGCCGGCTGTTCTGGTTAGCGCCACTGCCCGTATGCAAGTCCGGTAGAAAGACGATGGGATACTCCAAGCCCTTGCTCACGTGCACGGTTGAGAGAATCACCGCATTGCGTTCGGTAGCCAGGCGCATAAGCTGCTCACTGTCTTCGCCGCCGGTGTCGTCGCCGTCTTTGCCCATGAGTCGCTGTTGCTCATAATAGGCTATCAGGGCTTCTTTGCCAAAACCATTTTCGTCTTCAGCACGACTGAGCAGTTCCACGATGTGCAGAAAGTCGGTAAGCAGCCGTTCGCCATCAGGCTGCGACACGAGGGTGCGCAGAATGCCCTGTTCATTGTCCGCCAGCAGACTTTGCATCATCCAACTGAACGAGCGCTTGTCCCAATGCGCGGAAAAACGGCTCAGGCAGTCCTGGTAGTCCGTCAGCGACTGCTTGGGGTCCTGACTATTTTTCAGGTCGTAAATCTTCCGGGCGGTAAACGCGTAGAGCGGCGACGCCAGCAATTTGACCAGGAGGCGGCTGTCAGCCGGGTCATTGAGTACGGCGAGCAAATCCCCGACACACGCCGCCGCTTCGGAGACCATGACGTTGCTGACGCCGATGCGCACGGACGGCACGCCCGCCTTGCGCAAGGCCTTCTCAAACTCCGCAGCGTTGCGGTTTGTGCGACAGAGCACGGCGAAGTCGCTGCGTTTCAACGCCTGTCGCGCGCCGTCTTTGCCGGCAATTTCCCAGCTACCGTCCCCAAGCATGGCCTTAATCTGGGCCACGGCAACCGCCGTCACGTCCGTTTTATCAGGCACGGCATTGAACTGCAATGGCTGGTCATAAAGCTTGCCATCTTTGTACAAGGCGCGTAGATTCGGAGCCGGCGAAAGCGTTTCGGGACAGGCCATGTTCTCATGCGCAAAAGGACACGGCTGGTTGTAGCTGTAAAACGCATTCAAGGCATCAATGAAGCTCTTACTGGCACGGTAGTTGGTCCGCAACGTGTACTTGCGGTCAGCAGGAACCTGGCTGCACGCATTCAGATAGGTGTAGATATCACCGCCACGAAAGCCGTAAATCGCCTGCTTGGGATCGCCGATCATGAAAAAACCGCCCGTCGCGCCCGCGCCCGTAAAAATCCGGTGGAAAATCTGGAACTGCACGGGGTCGGTGTCCTGAAACTCATCCACCAGCGCGTAGGGAAAAAGCTCGCGTATCCGCGCCTGCAAGACCAGGCCGCGCTCGTCATCGTCCAGGCGCCGGGCAAGCTCGTTGAGCAGATCCTCGTAGGTCATGAAGCCATCGCGGCTTTTCTGCGCGGATAACTCCCTCTCCACATACGCCAGCGCGTCAATGAAACAACGGCTGCGGTAATGCTGAAGGAGCTTAACCAGCCCCGCAAAGTCCGCCAGCAACGCTTGATTGGCCGGAAGAGCCAGGCCGGTCTTAAGCTCGTCACTTTTTTTCACCATGGACCATTCGATGAGTTGCTCCGCATTTAACTCTTTCGCAGAGGCCAGCGGAAACACAACGCCGTCCTGGTCCAACAAGGCGGCCTTGGCAACGACTTTTTCTCGATTTTTTTTAAAAAGACATTTTTGCATCAAGTCAAAGAATGCCTTTCGCTCGTCTTCCTTTCCCCGCAGCTTCGCCATAGTGGCAGCGATCCCGGCCAGCAGGGTGCCGCGACTGGGCAAGTCCTTTTCCTTGTCCGGTTCGACGCCCCAATAATTGATGATGCCGGGCCTGCCCAGGGCACCCAGCACCGCATCTGCAAAGTTCTTGTTCTTAAAGGTGAAGCTGTCATCTGCAGGCAGGTCATCATTCTTGATCTGCTGCCAGTCCAAGTCGAGCGCATCCCAGACAGCCATGGCCCGGCCATCGCCGGCGTAAAATTCCTTCCGGATGAACTGCTGGACGAGCGCGCCAGTGATCTCGCGGGTATCCGTCCGCAATTCCATGCCATAGCGGACACCGCTCTCAAAGGCATTTTCGGTGAGCATACGCTGACAGAAGCTGTGGATAGTCGATATGGCCGCCTGGTCAAAGTCACGCAGGGCCCGGCCTAGCAGGAATGACGCCCGGTGCTGCCAGGTCTCGAGCTGCTTAGCCAGGGCCTTGTCGTAGTGAACGTTATCCCAAAAGGGCTCGGCCGGCGGCAAGTTCGGCAGCCGAGCAAGAATTTTATCACAGCGTTCCTGCTCATCTGGCGGTGGCGTCTGGCCATTAACGGCTTGATTGAGCGCCATGAGGATAGCGCGTACGCGCTCTTTCAGCTCAGCGGTGGCGGCGCGAGTGAAGGTCACCACCAGGATTTTCCCGATCGGCACGGCCTTCTCCAGCACCAGGCGCGCCAGCAGGATCTGAATGTTGTAGGTCTTGCCAGTGCCCGCACCGGCCTCGACCAGATTTATGCCGTCCAATGGACAGCCATAGGCATCAAAGTCGTTCATAGTAGTCATCCGTCCTCTCCCCAAAAATATCTATCATCACGCAGCTGAGCATGCATTTCCACAATTATTTCTTCCCCTGTTTCGCCAGCACAATCTGGCCAAACAGCTCGGCGGTTTTTGCACTGATACTCGCTTGGATTTCCTCGTCGGCAAAGTCGCTCTCGCAGTAAAGCCGGCTGAAAAAGGGATCTTGCAGATTATTCTTCTTCGCCGTCTTGGTGATTGACCCGCCTGTCGACCTGAGAGGGCTAAGCTGATCCCGGGACAACAATGGCAGGGGCCGACTCTGGTTGGCGTAATAGTACTCAAGCAGCTTGACCAGTTGCTCACGAGCCGTAAGATTGGCGAAAAAGCCGGCATCGGACGCCAGCTCAAGAGGCTCTGAACAAAAGACGGATGGATACACCAGGGTCTTCAACTCGCTGCCTTCATCGACAGCATCATCCGCCAGCGCCGCCCGGACGAACAGATGGCGGACCTGCACGGCAATCTCACGGTAATCAGATAACTTGTCAGCATCTGTGGACGATGGCTTTTCGTCAAACAGGCACTCAAGGATGGCTGCGGGCCCCAGGTGCATCCGCACCGTGCCCTGCAAGGTCAGCTTCCGGCCACCGACCTCCAGATCCACACTGAGGAACTCATCGCGCTGCGCAGCCCATTGCGCCTGCACAGCGCTATCCTCAAAGCGGCTGCGTTCCAGGCACGCGTTGAAAATGCGCAGGCCAGGCTCGCCGGGCGGGATGGCATTTTCCGCCTGCAGGCGCCGCAGGAGCTTATCGCGCTGGTCAGGCGTCAACTTATATGCTTTCTGGTATTCGGCGAGGCGCCTGCACAACGCCGTTTTTTCGCTTTTGGCGAGGTCCAGTGGTTCGAGGTCGCCATGGCGCCGTTGAGTCCATTCGTGCCCGGGAAAGCCCAGCGTTTGTGTCAGGAAGGCCTCGCTGGCGTTGGTCAGAAAGCTGGTCAGGCAGCGGATATCAAGCACCTGGCGGGCACCGGCGCTATCCTCGACCGGTGGGAATGTCTCTTCGCCCTTGACCGTCCAGAATGGCCGTTCGCTCGGCGTCTTGCCGCTGGCGAGGTATTCGGCGACAGCAAAATAGTGCGCGTTATACGAAGCGGGTATTGCCCGGCCATCCGCGCTAAAGCCGTAGCATCGGGCATCAAAGGGATGCAAGGGATAGCGGATAGTCCGGGCGGCAACAATATCCTGGCTGTTGTCCTTCTGGCAATAGTTCGCGGCCAGATATTCCTGTAATTCGCATACCGGCAGAGCCGGCACGTAGGAACGCATCTTGTGTTCGTCACGCCCGCGATAGAATATCCACAGGCGCTGTTCTGCCGCCATGATGGACTCCAGGAAGAGATAGCGGTCTTCCCACTGCCGGGACCGATCACAACGCCGGGGCTTCCGCTCCATCACATTGAAGCCGAGTTTGCTGTCCACACGCGGAAAGGCGCCGTCGTCCATACCCAGCATGACAATAACCCGCCGTGGCACGCTGCGCATGGGTTGCAAGGAGCAAAAGGTGATCTTGCCCGACATGAAGGGATAGGTCGGCAATGGTGTCTCCGCAGCGTCCTGCAACAAACGCTTGATGACATCGCTGGAGACCACGTCGGCGTAACCGGCTTGCGCCGCCACCGCCGCGGCATCGCGAATGGCCTGCCTGACCACCGCGTAGTCAGCCGCGCTGTCATTGTCCGGCTGAAAAAAGTCCGTCAAGACCTCCGTCAGCACGGTCTGCCAATCGCTCATCACGCGGGGCTGGCGAAGCTTCTCCGCGGTTTCCGCGAGTTTTTCCAGAAATTGGCTGAGGTTGCCGAGCAGTTCGCGCCCGGACTGGTTGTCGGCCAGGGGCAGCGGCGGCACGCATTCCTGCCAGGTCAGGCCAGTGCTGCGCCACCACTGCGGCCCACCGACGATCGCCAGGGCATCTGCGCTGGCGGGTTCGCCATCCATCGGGCCGTCTTCGCAATCGTCCAGGGCCAATCCGAGCATCAGGCGATTAATGCCGTGCCGCCAGGAAAACGCGTCAAAGGCTATACCGCAGACGCGCTGACGATCGGCGCCGTCCATGCCCCAGCAGACATAGGCATCATAGAGCCAGCTACGCAAACGCTCGACATCGCCGTCACTGAAATGAAAGCGCTGGCGTAATGCCTGCACAGCCAGCAGGTCCATGACGCGGCTATGCTCAAAACGGCCGTCAGTGAGAGCAAAAAGGGCAACGAATGCTCCGGCTATCGCGTTGCTCCGAGACAGGGAACGATCACTGATCGCATACACGTCGTGCAAGGGACCTTGGTCAAAGACAGCGGCAATGGCCGGCGCGAAACGGCTGATGTCGGGCGCCATCACCAGCACGTCGTCCGGATAAAGCCGTTTTTCGCCATCTTTTGCGTTGCAGTGAAACAAGGCCAGGAGGCGATCATGCAGCACTTCCACCTGCCGCAAGTCGTTGTGGCAATCATGAAAGATGATGGAGTCATCCGCTGCGGTGACGGAGGTTTTCGCCTCGCCGCCGTGGGACAGCATGCGCACAATGTCGTGCTGCACGCCGCCTAGCAGAGTCTGCGGGAAGGCCTCGCGTTCGCCGTCATCCAGTAGACTTTCTGGCTCCTCGTAGTTGCCGTTGAGCGACATGATCTCCTTAAAGAACTCCCGGCCTTGAAAGCCGAAGTTCTCAATGAGCTTATTCATGTCGCCAGGCTCGGCAATTGTCACCCCCATGCCTTTTTCACGGCGCACGGGGTGATCGGCCCAGTATTCCAAGCAGGGATTGTGATAGAAGAAATGAACGTCGCGCCCCGTCGCCAGCTGCTGCAGTATCTGGAAATACACCGGCGGCATGGTGCTGGCTCCAAAGACCGCCACCGGCTCGGGCTTGGAATCGGGCTCACCTCGCACCTGCCCAGCAGGTAGTTTGAGGTAGTCCACGAAGGCATCGGCGGGACTCATCAGGGGCGTGCCGTCGTCAGCCACCAGGAGTTGCTGCCACAGCGCCGCCTGCCAGCGCTCGGGGTCTGCTGCCGGCAACTCCGTCCGCCAGGCAACGAGGTCATCCGCCCGATAGATCATGTACTGATCGAATAGGCCGGCGATGCGCAGCGCCAACTCGTATTGCCGCAGCGCCGGCCGTTCGTCACCCTGCTGCAGATAGGCCGTCAGCGCCGACAGCATTTCCGCGCGGTCCGGAGTGCCGTCCGCAGCGCCTGCCGCGCCCATGATCGCCATGATGCGCCAGGCCATGACCTCGACCGTAAACAGCTCTGGCCGGTACTCCGCTCGCCCGGTGAAATGCTGTTTGAGAACCTCGGCGATGAAATTGCGCGGGTAGGGAAAGTCGATATTAGCGACCACGGACTGCTGCTGCGCCAGATACTGGGTCAGCCATATACGCATGCCGTAGGTCGGCACCACCACTTTCTCAGGCACAAAAATGTCCTCGGACCGAAAAGGCTGAGCTTCTGCCGGCCCAAAGTACGGCCCCTCGCGCCGCAGACGCTGAAATTTCTCCGCGAGCGCAGTCAGGCTAAAATGCTGATAGAGATAAAAAGCCATAAATGACGTCCCCCCTTGTTACTCAGTGAGTTTTCTGCCCCAAATTGTCCTGTCGGCGTGTCCAGAACGCCCTGCCCGTAGGATGCTTGGCGTCATCCCACGCATCGGCCTGGCTGCGCAGCTGCGTTCTGAGCTCGCCAAGCAGCGCCGCGTATTCGGGCTGCGCCGCCAGGTTCTCTCGCTCCAGCGGGTCAGCAACCAGATCAAAGAGTTGCGTGTCCCCGCAAGCATACTCGATAATTTTATGGGTGCAAGTGCGCAAGCCGCGAATGCTGTCGGCATAGGCAAGGTAGAGGCTGTCTCGCAGGGACGCCTCCGGGTCCCGCAGCATGGGCAGGAGGCTGCGCCCCTCCACCGACGACGGCACCGCCACGCCCGCCAGCTCGCACAGCGTCGGATAGACATCCAAGAGGTAGCTGAAGCCATCGCGCCGCTCGCCGGCGGCAATGCCCCGCCCGGCAAAAATCAGCGGCACGCGGACACTGTGCTCATAGACACTCTGCTTGCCCATCAGACCGTGCTGGCCTAGCGCCAAGCCGTTGTCACCGGCAAAGACGACGATAGTGTTGTCCAGGTCACCACGCGCCTGCAATGCCGCCATAACGCGCCCAAAAGCGTCGTCAAGATGGCTGATCATCGCGTAATACTCGGCTATATGCCGGCGAATCGCCGCCGGATCGCGCGGAAATGCCGCCAGCGTCTCGTCGCGGACTCGCAGGGCGCCCGTGTCAATCGGGTGTTCAGGGAGGAAATTGGCCGGCAGGGCGATGTCGTCAGGGTTGTAGAGGTCGCGGTACTGCTTCGGCATAGTGCGCGGATCATGCGGCGCCATCAGCGATACGTAGAGGAAGAACGGCCGCGATGTATCATGGTCAGCCAGGAAGCGCAGCGCACTATCCGCAAAGAGGTCCGTCGAGTGCTTGCCGGGACTGACGTGATCGCAGCGGCGATATTTGAGCGCGTTGCTCTGGAAAGGGTCCGGGGTGTAGGGGCAGGCGTGATCATAGCGGCCGCTGGGATCGTAATGGTAGGCCGGGACATTCCAATGGTCGTCCATGCCACCAAAGAAGATTTCGTCGCCAGCGCCGAAACTGCGGGCGAAGGCCGCCGGGCCATTGTGCCATTTGCCGGTGGCGTAGGTCTCGTAACCAGCCTGGCGCAAGCATTCGCCAAGGGTGACGTGCTCGTCGGGAATGCCCTGTCCTTCGCGGTCAAGATGAAACAGCGTGCGACCGCTGTGGAGCATCGCCCGGCTGGGCATGCACACCGCCCCACAAGTGCCGCCCGGGATGAAGTTATGCGTGAAAGTCGTGCCGCGCGCCACCAACGCATCCAAATGCGGCGTAATAATCTGTTCATTCCCCAAGGCGCGGATGGTATCAAAACGCTGGTCATCGGTGAAAAACAACAGGATATTCGGCCGTGGCGCCATGTGCATTCCCCTTTGGCTGATGGTTGACTTTGTCCGGAGCCAATATAGGCGTTTCCCCGCACTCTTGCGAAGAGGATTGCCGCCGAGACGGCGGCGCGCCCAGGAGTCCCCGGCGGCGATCGATAAGTCCCCGGCGTCCAATGCATCATTCCCCACGGTCCCGGACGTCCCCTGCCCTCTGGCTGGTATCAATGGCTCCTATGAAACCCGCTGCCGCAAAGGGATGCGTGCGTCGATTGCTATCGATTGCTATCGATTGCTATCGATTGCTATCGATTGCTATCGATTGCTATCGATTGCTGTCGATTGCTCCTATGAAACCCACGGCCGCAAAGGGATGCGTGCGTCGATTGCTATCGATTGCTATCGATTGCTATCGATTGCTATCGATTGCTATCGATTGCTGTCGATTACTCCTATGAAACCCACGGCCGCAAAGGGATGCGTGCGTCGATTGCTGTCGATTGCTATCGATTGCTATCGATTGCTGTCGATGGCTCCTATGAAACCCACGGCCGCAAAGGGATGCGTGCGTCGATTGCTATCGATTGCTGTCGATTGCTGTCGATTGCTATCGATTGCTATCGATTGCTCCTATGAAACCCACGGCCGCAAAGGGATGCGTGCGTCGATTGCTATCGATTGCTATCGATTGCTATCGATTGCTGCCGATTGCCCATAGGTCGCAAATCAAGCGTCCGGCGCCCCACCGCGGCAAAATAACCGTGGTATATTGCTCGCTTTCGCAACCACAGTCACAGCATCCATCACCAATCACCACAAAGGCATCTCCACCCATGAAAAATCTGCTGTCCCTGTTTGTTTTCGCCACACTGCTTTTCGCAGGTGCCACCCTCACGGCGCAAGAAGCCGGCGTTGCCCTCCCCGCCAAGGACAATTTCTATTTGGTGCTGCTCATTGGCCAGTCGAACATGGCCGGTCGTGGCATCATTGACCCTGCGGACAACGCGCCGCAGGAGCGCGTGCTGATGCTCAATCAGGACGGCCAGTGGGTACCGGCCGTCGATCCCGTGCATTACGACAAGAAGATGGCCGGCGTCGGCCTCGCCCGCAGCTTCGCGGCGCGCATGGCCGCCGATCATCCCGAGGCGACCATCGGTCTCATCCCGGCGGCCTGCGGCGGCTCCAGCATCACCCATTGGCGTCGTGGCGCCTTCTGGCAACAGACCAAGAGCCAACCCTACAACGACGCGGTCGCCCGTAGCAAACGCGCCATGCAGGACGGCGTCCTCAAAGCCATTCTCTTCCACCAGGGCGAAGCAGACTGCGGCAGAGAACGCAGCCTGCAATACCACGCGTTGCTCACCACCCTCGTAAAAGACCTCCGCCAGGATCTCGACGCCCAAAACGTGCCCTTCATCATCGGCCAGCTCAGCCAGTGGAGCCCGTGGCATGAGGGACGCACAAATGTCGATGCCGCGCAGCAGGCCGTCGCCAAAGAACTGCCGCCCGCTGCCTTCGTCAGCTCCAAAGACCTCACCAGCAATGCCGACAAGGTCCACTTCAACAGCGAAAGCCTCAAAATCTTCGGCGACCGCTATTACGACGCGTTCCTTGAGGCAAACAAACAACGCGCGCCCTGGCGCCGCTTCCTCCACGCCATCACTTTCGGACTATTCTGACACTGTGGACCCTATGGACGCTATGGACGCTATGTCCACATTGTCCACATTGTCCACATTGTCCACATTGTCCACATTGTCCATTCCGTCCATTCTGTCCATCCTACCCATCTTTTTTTAAGCAAATCGTTTGACAACCCCATTTTCCGTGTCATCTTATGTGTTAGTGAATGATAACTAACACGACATCCGCGCCACCGTATGAGGCAAGATAAAGGAATCATTGAGCAATGACTGAAAGTCGGAGCAAACGCCAGGGTGAGATCATCGACCACGCGATTGAGTTGATTGCGGCGGGCGGCATCCAGAATTTGACGATTAAGAATTTGTCCTTGCGGCTAGGTGTGACGGAGCCGGCGATCTACCGTCATTTTGCGAACAAGTTTGAGATTGTGCAGGCGATGATTGCCAGTTTTGATGAGGCGGCCGACAACGAAATCACGGCGGCTGATCGGGCCAAGGACGGTTTGGACGGCGTGATGGCCTTTGTCGAGAGTCGTTTTCGGCTGGTGGTTGCCAAACCCTCGTTGGCGCAGGTGATGTTTGCGGAAGAAATCTTCATGAATGACGCGGAGTTGTCGGCGCAGATGCTGGCGATGATGCACAAGCACATGGGGCGCTTGCGGTCGATGCTCCTGGCAGCGCGCCAGGCCGGTGAAGTGCGTTCTGATGTCTCGCCGGATATCATGTTGCGGCTGATCATGGGGCCAGTGCGACTGTTGATCAAGCAGTGGGGCATGTCGGGTTACGGCTTTGATTTGGCCAGCAAGGGTCATGAACTGATTGACGCATTGAGAAAGACACTGAGATAGGAAAGGAACACATTATGAAAGCAACACGCAAAATCATCCACATCGACGACAAGAAGTGCAATGGCTGCGGCGCCTGTATCCCGAACTGCCCAGAGGGCGCGCTGCAGCTCATCGACGGCAAGGCGCGACTGATCAGCGATCTGTTTTGTGACGGCTTGGGCGCCTGCATCGGCGAGTGCCCACTGGGCGCGATCAGCGTCATTGAGCGCGAAGCCGAGCCCTATGACGAGCGCAAGGTGATGGTCAACATCGTCAAACAGGGCGAGAACACCATCAAGGCGCACTTGTCGCACCTGAAATCGCACGGGGAAAACAAACTCTATGACATCGCCGTCGCGTATCTGCAGGAACAGGGCATCGCGGTTCCCGGCGAATGTGGCGACGGCAAGATGGCCTGTGGCTGCCCAAGCAGTCTGGCCAAATTCCTTGATCGCAAGCCCGCCGCCGCCAAGGGGCCCGGCGCCGCGCCGACACCCACCGGCGAGCAGCCATCGACGCTGCGGCAATGGCCAGTGCAGTTGCATTTGCTCAATCCAAATGCAACGTATTTCGATGACGCCGATTTGCTGATCGCGGCGGACTGCGTGGCCTACGCGTATGGCGATTTTCATCGCAAGGCCCTGGACGGCAAAATCCTGGTCATCTTCTGCCCGAAGCTCGACCAGAGCACGGATGCGTACATTGAGAAGCTGGCGGAAATCTTCCGCCGCCACCCGATCAAGAGCGTGACAGTCCTGCGCATGGAAGTGCCATGCTGCGGCGGCACGACGATGATTGTCGAGAAAGCCTGTGAAGTTGCCGGAGTTCGGCATGACATAAAGGTACAAATCGTCGGCATCGACGGTGAAGTAAAGGGTTGAGTTCAACTTAGGAAAGGATTATCACTATGAGCATGTTCTGTTTTCAATGCCAGGAAGCCTGCCGGAATACGGGTTGCGACATCCAAGGTATGTGCGGCAAAAAAGCCGACACCGCCAATCTCCAGGACAAACTGGTGCAGCGCCTGAAGGTGCTGGCACTCACCCACGAGGCGACCATGGAACTCGGCCGCTTCGTTGCCGAATCGCTGTTCATGACCATCACCAACGCAAACTTTGACAACGACCGCATCAACGCCCAGATCGCCAAGACCGACGCCCTCATCGGCGGCAAGACCGCCGATGCGCCGCTTGGCGTGCTCGCCACCGCCAATGAAGACGTGCGTTCCCTGCGCGAACTTTTGACCTACGGCCTCAAGGGCGTCGCCGCCTATGCCGACCACGCGGCCATTCTCGGTCAGGAAGACATTGCCATCTACAAGTTCATGTTCAAGGCACTGGCCGGCGCCGCCAAGAGCGAAGACGCCAACGAACTAGTCGGGCTGAATCTCGAATGCGGCAACATCGCCGTCACCACCATGGCCTTGCTGGACAAGGCAAACACCGGCGCCTATGGCAATCCCGAAATCACCTCGGTCAAGATCGGCGTCGGCACCCGCCCGGGCATCCTGGTTTCCGGCCATGACCTGCTGGACTTCAAGGAACTGCTGGAACAAAGCAAAGACGCCGGCATCGACATCTACACCCACGGCGAGATGCTGCCCGCGCACTATTACCCCGAGTTCAAGAAGTACAGCCATCTCTTCGGCAACTACGGCAATGCGTGGTACA
>JAQWBY010000392.1 GCA_028706165.1 Lentisphaeria bacterium
CGGCCTTGACCGGAATCTGCACCTTGGCCTTGGGGTTCAGCATCATCGCCAGAGTGTCCTCCATACTGTCGTTGACTTCAATGAACGCGATGAATTCCACCCCGACACGATTGCCGACCAGGCCAAAAACAGCGCTCGAGAGCTGCCGCAGATTGCTCGTGCCGATGACGTTCAGCATCGAACTGACCCGCTCCCACGAACGCGGCGACGGCCACCCCCGCTCCAGATTCTCGTCCTTCTGCGCAAACAGCATCTCCGGCCGGTAGCGCAAAAAACCGATGACGGCCGGGTGCACATCGTGAGCAATCGCCCACTTCGCCCAGCATTCCATGTCGCTCTGCAGCTCGACGTGCAGGAAACGATTGGCCAACGCGCTGGACATGGTGGTCGACACCGCGCGGTCCTCCACGCGATTGCCGGCCGCACAGATGTACCAGCCCTCCGGCACGCTGTAGAGGTCCCCCAGGCGACGGTCGAGGATGAGCTCGTAGGCAGCCACCTGCAAGGAACGATCAGCCGCAGTCAGCTCGTCAAAGAGGATGATGCCGCGACTCTTGGGATCGCGCGGCCATTCGGCGGACACCAGCCACTTGACGCCGTCCTTGTCAGGCACGGGCAAGCCGCGGATGTCCACCGGCTCGCGCTGAGCCAGGCGGATATCCAGAAAACCGACGCCGTACTCGTGCGCCAACTCGCGGATGATGCTGGATTTGCCCAACCCCGGCGCGCCCCAGACCATCAGCGGCGGCAGCTTGTCCGCCGGGCACTTGCCCTCCCATAGCGCAGTGAGCTGCAGACGCAGCATGCTCTCGAAATCCCGGGCGGTGATCGCGTTGTGATTGTTGATTTGGATGCTCTTACCCATGGTACACTCTCCTCTCTACGTTGCGGTTGTGGGAACTCCTGAAAACAGCCTTTTCTGGCCACGTGATTACTCTGCCACCGGGCCCCGGACACCTATTGTCCGAGGCCGGGTGCGGCCCCGACTTTTTTACGCCCCGAAGCCGATTTTACGCTGATTGGCGAAGGCGACCGCCATGCTCAGCTGGTCTTTGTTGGCCGCCTCGTCGGCAAGCGCCTTGATGATCTCGGCGTTGCTGACTTTCGCATTGGCCAGGTAGAAGAACTGCTGGCGGACATTGCGGAAGTCGCCCGGGGTCAGGCAAGGCACGGCTTCCAGCGCCTCGCGTTCCGCCGCGCTCAGCTTAGGCAACTTCAGGCGTTTGAAGAAGCACTCGTAGAAATGCAGCTTGCCCCGCATGTCCAGGTAGTCGAACTGCAGCTTGAAGGTGAAGCGGCGGATCGCTGCCGGATCGAGGTTCTGGGCAAAATTCGTCGCCATCACGAAGATGCCGGCGAAGTTCTCCATCTGGTTCAGCAGCGTCGTCACCTTGCTCGTTTCCCAGGAACGAACCGCCATGACACGCGACCCGAGCATGGCATCGCCCTCGTCAATAAAGAGAATGCTGCCCTCGGCGGCGGCTTCCCGGAAGGCGTTGGCGATGCGCTGCTCCGTACCGCCGACATAGCAGTCGAGCAGATCACTGGCCATCTTGACGTTGAGCGGCCGCCCCAGCTTCGACGCCAGGTACTTGACGAACTCGGTCTTGCCAGTACCCGGCGCGCCCGAGAGCAAGAGATTCAGCCGCGGCGTATCGCTGGCCACGCCAGGACGATTGCCCTGCTCCAGGTACTTCTCACAGGCGGCGACAATACGCTCCAGCTTCGGCCCGCTCTTGAGGTTCAGGCCATCCAGGCTGTAGTCGCGCGCCGGCTGGTTGCCGTCCAGGTTGTCCGCAATATTCAGGATATTGCAGTGCGAGCGCAGATAGAGCATCACCGTCGCCGTGAAATCGGCATCGGGTTTTCTGCTGCAGATCGCCGCGGCGTTCCGGACGGCGACATCAATGCCGCCGGCGTTGACCGGGTAGCGGTTGCTGAGCTCCACCAGTGCGTCCTCGCTCAGCCGGCCGGTCACCCCGTAGCGCGTGAGGGCGTTGTCCCAGATAAAACGCCGGGCAGTCGGGCTGAGCGCATCGAAATAGACATTGAAGTCAAAACGGCGCCGGCTGGAGGGGTCAATGGCGTTCTGGCGCGTGTTGGCGATCCAGATGACCGTCAGCTTGAGACTGTCCAGCACCGCGTTGAGCTGGCCCTTGCCCTCGCCATCGCGATCAACCGGCATGTCGAACATCTGGAAGAATGGCGCGCCCATGCCCACATTGGCGATCATCTTGTCGCATTCGTCCACGCAGACAATGACCTTCTCGGCGTCCAGGCGGAGATTGGCCACTTCCAGCCCCGCAAAGCGGAAGTTCGTGCCGCCGTTACGCAGACGCCCGTCGCAGCTGTCGGTCTGGTTGATAAAGTAGAGCTCTTTGCCAAGCTCGGCCGCGAGACTCTGCGCGAAGGCGGTCTTGCCTGTACCGGCTAAACCGTAAAGCAGGATGTTCTGGCCTTTACCGGGCTTGCGAGCCCGAATCAGGTCGCTCAGCACCGCGCCATCCTGTTCGGCGAGTTTGCCGTGCATCTCCCAGGGCAATACCTCGCCGTCAAAACGGCTGTAAAAACGATCGCTCAAAGGCGTGTCGTTGGCACCGCTGAGGAAGTCCCGGACATAGTCGTCAATGTCCAGGCCGCGCTCATCCAGCAAGCCGAAACGACGCAGATTGCCGCCCTTGCCCAGGAGCCTGCTCGCCTGCGCCGACGTGCAGCCCAGAGCCATCGCCAGGTTGGCCACTTTCTTGCCCTCGCTGCCCATGCGCCTGCCACTGAAGACATCATCAAGACTCCAGATGTCATCGCCGCAGAGGTAGAGGAACAGCAGTACCTGGCATTCCTGGTCGTCCAGCTGGAACAGCGTCCTGGCCTCCTGAAACTTGGCCTCCAGGGGCGACGGCTCCACGCCCTTGCCGGCGCAAGCGGCGCGCAGCTCGTCCTGCCGCTGCCCGAGAAGCTCGCCAAGAGCCGCGACAAAGCGCGTGCGCGTCATGATGTTCTTATAGAGGAACCCCAGGACGTCCTGGCAGGAATCGCCATCGGCAAACTCCGGCGGGCGATTGTGGTAGTTCTCGCGCGCCGCCATTTTCTGCCGGACACTGCGCGGCAGCAGGCCGTCATAGAGCGCTGACACTTCGCTGTGGCGCAACACCGCCCCGGGGAACTGCCACCAGCCGCTGTCGTCAATGTCCTCGCGCTGTCTGGCCAGCAGATTGCGGTAGAAGCCCGTGGCCTGCGTTTTGCACCAGAGGTCGCCGGAGAAAATCCGGGCGTCGTCCAGCGCCCGCAGCTGAGCAGCCTCGGTCGCGGCGGTCGTCGTGGTCGCGGTGGTTTTCGTCGTGTTCTTTTTCGTCGTCATGATAAGCCTCCCTTTCTTATGCTTGTTTCTTGCTCAGGACCTGATCGATCAAACCGTAGCGGACTGCTTCCGGCGCGGACAAGAAGAAATCGCGGTCCATATCCGCCTTGATTTTCTTCAGGCTCTGGCCGGTGCTGGCGGCGAGTTTTTCGGCGAGGAGGTCGTTCAACCGTTCGGCCTCCTTGACGCTGCGGCGCATGTCCTCCACCGGCCCCTGCGTGCGGGCGGCCACCTGATGGAGCATCATGCGGCTGCTGGGCAACGCGTGGCGCTTGCCGGGGCTGCCGGCGGCCAGGACGACGCAGCCCATGGATGCGCACTGCCCGACCGCGTAGGTGTTCACCGCACAGCTGGACAGTTCCATGCTGTCCACAATCGCCAGGCCGTCCACCACCGACCCGCCCGGCGAATTCACATACAGGTGGATGTCGGCCTTGGGATCCTCCGCCTGGAGGAACAACAGCTGACTAACCAC
>JAQWBY010000393.1 GCA_028706165.1 Lentisphaeria bacterium
TGCCGCTTGCCGGTGGCGTCGCTGCCGCAGCAGAGTGCTGGCGTGCGTGGACTGTCCCGGCATTGTTCGGGTGGGCATGTGCGTTTTCGCACGGACTCATCAGCGCTGGCGGTGCGTGTCGAGCTCAGCTCGGTGGCGCACATGAATCACATGCCATCCAGCGGCCATTCCGGCGTGGACATGTACATCGGTGCCGGCGCGGCCAAGCATTATGTGAAGACGGCGATGCCGGTGGCTGGCCAGAGCCGCTACTGCGCATTGCTGGCAAAGGGCGTTGCGGGTGGCGAGCGGGACGTGACCCTGAATTTTCCGCTCTACAACGGCGTCAAGCGCTTTGAGGTCGGTTTCAGTCCGCAGTCGCGGGTCAGTGCGCCGACGCCGTTCAAGGTCGGCAAACCGGTGTTGTTTTATGGGTCGTCGATCACCCAGGGCGGTTGTGCTAGTCGTCCCGGCAACTGCTATTGCCACCACTTGGGTCGGCGCCTTGACGCGCCAATCATCAACTTCGGTTTCAGCGGCAATGCCCGCGGTGAGCTGCCGATGGCAGCGATCATTGCCGGCCTGGATTTGAGCGCGCTGGTACTTGACTACGACCACAACGCGCCGAATGTAGACCATCTGGTCGCGACGCACCAGTCCTTTTTCCGCACTATTCGCGAACGCCGGCCGGATTTGCCGGTGGTGCTGGTCACTCGGCCGGACGTCGATTTGGCGCAGTCCGAGTCCGAGCGGCGGCGTGCCGTCGTGCGGCGGACCTATGACGAAGCTTGCGCGACTGGCGATCGTCGCGTGTACTTTGTGGATGGCTTCACGCTTTTTGGCCGCAGTGACCGCGACGCCTGCACCGTTGACGGCTGCCACCCCAACGACCTCGGTTTTGTGCGCATGGCTGACGGCATTGAACCTGCCCTGCGTGCGGCCCTGGGTGTATCCAGCGGCTCGACTGGAACGCGTTGACTAGATCACCTACCCGCCATCATAGACTAAAAGCGGCTGGCCATTGGGCCGAAGAAGATAGCAAGAGAAAGGTACGACCATGCACCATCTGCGTTTCCGCCAAGTTCACCTGGACTTTCACACGTCGCCGGTCATTCCCTGCATTGGCCTGGGTTTTGACAAGGATGAATGGCAGGCGACGCTTCGTGCCGGCCATGTCGATTCCATCACGCTCTTCGCCAAATGCCACCACGGCTGGCACTACCACCTTACGCAGGTCGGCAAGCTGCACCCGAACCTCAGCTTCGATCTCCTGCGGGCGCAATTCGACGCCTGCAAGGAAATCAACATCAACGCACCGATCTACCTCTCGGCTGGACTGGACGACGCGATTCTCGAAGATCACCCCGAATGGCAGTGCCAGTATGTGGACGGCGGGACGCTGTCGGCTTCCGTGCCCAGTCCTCTGCGGCCGGGCTTCCACCACGTGTGCTTCAACTCGCCCTACACGGACTACTTGGTGGAACAGATCAAGGAAACGCTCAGCCTCTTCCCGAACTGCGACGGCATTTTTCTCGACATCATCTCGCAGCCGGAATGCTGCTGCGTGAACTGTATGCGGGTTATGCACGAGAACGGCTTGAATCCCCTGGTGGCCGCTGACCGGCAGAAGTGCTCACGCATGGCTCTCGAACGCTATTACCAGCTGACGACGCAGGCCGTTACGGCGGACAATCCCGACATGCCGGTGTTTCACAATTCCGGACACATCACGCCTGGGCGCCGCGAGCAGCTCAAGAAGTACTTCTCGCACCTGGAGCTGGAGTCGCTGCCGACGGGCGGTTGGGGCTACGACCACTTCCCGCTATCCGCCAAGTACGTCCAGACCCTCGATTTCGATTTTCTGGGCATGACCGGCAAATTCCATACCACCTGGGGCGAGTTCGGTGGTTTCAAGCATCCCAACGCCCTGCGCTACGAATGTGCCGCCATGATGGCCTTCGGCGCCAAATGCAGTATCGGCGACCAGCTCCATCCGTCAGGCAAGCTCGACGAGAGCACCTACGAACTCATTGGCGCTGCTTACGCCGAAGTAGAAGCGAAAGAGCCGTGGTGCGACAATGTGAGCAATGTGGCGGAAATCGGCCTGCTCACGGCGGCGGCCGTCAACGGCTCTAGCGCGCGGGACATTCCCGGCGATATCGGCGCTGGCCGGATCCTTCTGGAGGGCCATTTCCTCTTTGACGTCATTGACTGTGATGCCGACTTCAAGAAGTACCGTATGCTGATCCTGCCCGATGACGTCAATATCCCCCCGGCGCTGAAGAAGCGCTTGGATAGCTATTTGGCCAAGGGCGGCAAGCTCCTGCTGTCCGGCAACAGCGGTGTCGATGCCGATGGCGCGTTTATGTTCGACATTGGCGCCAAGACGGATGGCATCAGTCCCTACCGGCCGGATTATGTGTTGCTGAACGACTTGGTTCGTCCGGCGAGCGTGCGTTCGCCGATGGTGATGTATCTGCCGAGCCGCCGTTTGAAAGTCACCGAAGGCACGAGCCTGGGCGATATCTACGATCCCTATTTCAACCGCACGGACCACGGACATTTCTGCAGCCATCAGCACACACCGAATCAGCCGCAGGAGTCGGGCTATGCGGCTGGCGTCAAGCATGGCAACATCCTGTATTTGGCGCATCCGGTGTTCAGTATCTACCGTGGCTGGGGCAACGTCCCACTGGCGGAGTACGCGCGCAACGCCGTACGGCTCCTGCTGGGCGAGAGCCAGCTGGAAACCAATCTGCCGTCGACGGCGCGGGTGAGCTTGATGGAGCAGCCGGCTGAGAAGCGCGCCGTGCTGCATTTGCTCTATGCCAATACTGTCAATCGTGGCGGCCCCCTCAATGTCAATGGCGTGACCAGCCGTGGTGCTATTGAGGTGATTGAGGAGCTTTTGCCGCTGCATGACGTGAAAGTCACCATCAAGCCCCGCAAGTCGGTCAAGAAATTGACCCTGGAACCGCAGGGCACGGGCGTGCTTTTCAGCGTCGCCGAAGATGGTCGCATCAGTTTCAAACTGGATCAGTTCACCTGCCACCAGATGGTGGTCATGTACTATTAATCCAACCGCAGCGCAGGCGCGGCAAACAGAAGGACCAGCAATGATTCGTGTGGCACAATGTTGGGATGACGGCGTCCTCAATGACGCGCGACTGGCAGATATCTTCCGCAAATACCAGGCTAAGGCGACCTTCAATATCAACCCCGGCCTGCGGGAACAGAATACGCGGACGAACAAGTGGAAGTACCAGGACTTCGAGGTGCAAGGCTTGTCGCTGGCGGAAATGCCGTCGGTCTACAAAGGTTTCCAAGTCGCGTCGCATACCATGCGCCACCCGAATGCCGACAAGATCCCCGTGGCCGATTTTGTCCGCGAAGCGGTGGATGCCCGCAAATACATTGAAGATCATTTCCAGCAGGAAGCACCCGGCTTCGCCTGGCCCTGCGGCGTGACGACGGACGACACGGTCAAGGCCTTGACCGACTGCGGCTTCGCCTACGGCCGCACCACCAAAAATGTGGAGTCAGTGCTGCCCGTGGCGGAACCGCTGCGCCTGCATTCGAACTGCCATTTTCTTAACCCGAACTTCTGGGATATCTTCGCCAAAGCCCGCCCCAGTGGCGTCTTTTACTTCTGGGGACACAGCTATGAGCTGAAGAACGACGAGGCCAAGTGGGCCGATTTCGAGGCGAAAATCGCCCGCCTGTCCGCAGAACCCGATATGCAGTGGATCGACGTGATCGATATCGTGCGCTGAGCAGATGAAACGGTCGGGGCAGGCGGGTCGGACTGATCCGTCTGACTCGGCCAATGCACTTCGTATAAGCGCTA
>JAQWBY010000060.1 GCA_028706165.1 Lentisphaeria bacterium
TACAGCTACCCGACGATCTTTTCGGGGGCGTCCTTTGCGCATTTGTCGCCCCTGGCTGATCCGGCGAACGCGTGGCAGATTGGCGCGTTGCTGTGCCTGGCCTGCGCACTGCTGATGGTGCTTGTCCGGCCCAGCGCGCTGTGGATTTACTCGGGTATTGCCATTGGCGCCTATGGAGTCGCGCGCTATGCCATCCCTGAAACGGCTTTGCCTTTTGATGGCGATCTGCGCCTGCTGTTCACTGCCAATGGCTTCATGGTCATTGGCTGCCTGCTCAGCGTCGATCCCGCCGGTGCGCCGCAGCGCTGGTACAACCGCCTGCTCTTCGGCCTGATTATCGGCGTGGCGGCGGTGACCATGCGCTGCTTCTCGCTCTATGAAAACGCGATGCTGTCGGCGCTGCTGCTGGCAAACATCTTCGCGCCGACGCTGGACCTGCTATTTGCGGGGAGGGCCAAGGCATGAAAGAGCACCCCCTGTACGTCGTCGCCTACACACTGCTAGTCTGCGCGATATCGGCGCTGCTACTGACCACCGCGCACGTCCAGTGGGCCGGGCGTATCGCCGCCAACGAGGATTTCGCCCGCATCGCCGCCATGGTCGGCGCCGCCGGCTTCCTCCGCGATGACATGGAAAACGACGACGTCATCGACGTCTTTACGCGTCAGGTCAAGGCCGTTGAGCACGGTGACATGATGCTATTCGAAGCCCGGGACGGCGATGGCGCCGTCGTCGCCTACATGGTTGATATCGAAGGCAAGGGCCGTTACGGCGCAATCCGCGGCATTCTCGCCTTTGCGCCTGACCGCCAGCACATCCACGGCCTGCGCATCTACGAGCAGAATGAAACGCCCGGGCTCGGCGGCCGCATTGGCACCATGGAATGGCTCAGCCAGTTTGATCAGCTGCCCATGGTGGTAGATGGTCAGCCCGGCATTCGCATCAGTTCCAGTGAACGGGGCCCGAACGTGGTCGATGCCATCACCGGTGCCTCCATGACGACGTTTTCGCTGGCGCAGATCATCAACACCATGGTCCATCGCTTCCTGAGCGGCGGCGCCGCCGTGCAGCCCCTCGACCTCGGCGTGGGCGCCGACGCCGTCACCCGTGCCACGCCCGGCTACCCCAAGGGCTTTACGCCACCGCCACACCTGCGCGAGGAAATCCGCCGAGCAGACTTCATGGTCCCCGACGGCATCAGCAACGTCGCCTTGAACTGCCCGGTCAGCAGCAATCTCGGCGACGAAGAGCCGCTGCGCGGCACGGTGTCGCAGGTGACCGACGGTATCAAGAAGAGCGACGAGCAGGACTACGTCGAGATGTTCCCCGGCGAGCCCCAGTGGGTGCAGCTCGACCTCGGCGCCAGCAAGGAAATCTTCTGCATCTGCGTCTGGCACTACTACAAGAATCCCATTGTCTATCGCGATGTCATCGTGCAAATCGCCGATAATGCCGAGTTCAGCGAAAATGTCCGCACGGTCTTTAACAACGACCACGACAACAGCAGCGGCCTGGGCGAGGGCAAGGACACGGCTTTCTTCGCGCGCTGGTGGGGCGAGCTCGTGGATACCCGCAGTGGCGAGGACAAACTTGATGGCACTTTCGCGCGTTATGTGCGTGTCTATACCAACGGCGGCGAGGCGGATGAAGATACCCGCTTCGTCGAAGTCGCCGTGTACGGCCGTTAAGGCAGAAAAAAAGGAGTTGATACCATGATTTACCGCAGTTTTCTCGCGCTGGCAATGCTGTTTGCGGCGGGCGCTGTTCTCGCCCAGGACGCCGCCGCCGACCTCACCGAGCTGAAGATCACGCTGCCGCGGCCGCTGTTCACCGGCACCCCGAAAGAACTCAAGACACCGAATCTCGAACCCAGTCGCAATGGCGAAAAACGCCCGCCTTTCATGGCACCGAAGGGCCTGGTCAATCTCGCCGAGAAGAAGAGCGTCACCAGCAGCGACAACGAGCCCGTCGTCGGCGAACTCGAATGCATCACCGATGGCGATAAAGAGGGCATCGAAGGCAGCTACGTCGAGCTCGGCCCGGGCACGCAGTGGGTGCAGATCGACCTCGAAAAGAAGGCGACCATCCACGCCATCGTGCTCTGGCATTTTCACTCGCAAGCACGCGTCTATCGCGATGTCGTCATCCAGACCGCAGATGACCCGGACTTCATCATGAACGTCAAGACTATCTTCAACAACGACCACGATAACAGCAGCGGCCTCGGCGTCGGCAAGGACTACGAGTATATCGAGACCTACGAAGGGCGCCTTATTCCCGTCCCGGCTGTCAGCGCACAGTACCTGCGCTTCTATAGCAACGGCAATACCAGCGACGATATGAACCACTATATCGAAATCGAAGTCTTCGGAAAATAACCGCTTTATTACCTCACGCGAAGGCGCTTTTTGTCTCACGCGAAGGCGCGAAGGCGTACTCTCTGTGGCCGCACGGCATGCCGTGCGGCTTTTTTATTCTCACGAAGACGCGAAGAAGAGGGCGCTTTATTGCCTCACGCGAAGGCGCGAAGGCGCGAAGAAGAAGGCGGCATGTCTTGCCGCTGCGCGGCAAGACATGCCGCCGGTAAGAAGAGCGCAAAGGGGTAGAAGCTGTGGCCGCACGGCAAGACATGCCGCCGATAAAAAGCCGCGAGGGACCGAAGGGCGGTCTTGGGTTCCGTGGCGGCGCCTGTAGGCGCCGCACTTTTGTATTTTTACCACGGCTTGACGCCCGGTGGGCGTGGCGGGCGGTAGTGCCGTTGCAGCTGCAGGTCGCGCCAGGTGCCGACTGGCGCGTTAGTGGTCCTTGCGTTCGCACCGCCACTGGTGGCCTCGCTTCCTGCGGCATTGCTGTCGGGCGCGGCGTCGGCGGTGTCCAAGGCAGCGCCGGCACTGGCCGTGTTGGCAGTGCCGGGTGCAGCGCCGGCATTGGCCGTACCGTCCGCACTGGCGGATGCGTCGTGCGCGCTTTGTGCACCCTGCGCGTCATCGGGTCGCGAGTGGGCCGTTGCCGCGCTGTCTGGTTCGCCGTTATCGGCAGCATCGCTTGGACCGTCTTTTCTCGCCTGCATCGCCTGTGCTTCCTGTAGTACCCGCCATGCCGCGGCGAGATTCTGCAGGGTCGCGGCATTGCCGGGCTGGAGCCGCTGCGCTTCGCGACTGAGTTCGCGGGCCGCCGTGGCGTGTCGCGCAGCGGCGTCCAGCGCGCCGGCGCTGATGGCCGCTTCGGCTTCCACGACGAGCAGCGCCGACCAGTTGCTCAGCAGCCTGGCGCGCTCCGCTCCATCGCAGTTATCCCGGGCGATATTCTCGCGGATGGCCGCCATGGCGTCTGCTCGCGCGACGGCGTCGCTACGCAGGCCTGCGGGAACACCGTCGGCTATCGCGCTGCCAGACCACGTTAGCAACGCCAGCAGCGCGCTAGATACGGCAGAGGCACGCCTGCCGTTTAGAACACTGTGCGTCGCCACACCGTGTGTCGTCGCGCCCTTCGTGGCTGTGGCTTTTTCGGTCCTGTTGCGGGCGCGGGTAGGTCGTCGCGGCCACCTTGCCGCGAGCAGCGCCGCGAGCGCGATGAACGCCAGCGCGCGCACAGCCAGCCAGCCGCTGCCGTTTCTACCTTCACCGCCGGCGAGCTGCCGGATTCGCGCGGTGACGGCAGTCGCGTGGTCGGCTGCGGTGAAGAATTCGGCAGGTTGCGGCGACAGTGCGGCGAGCGTTTGCAGCGCCCGGTCGTCGGCGCGGCTGGTGGCGACCCTGCCGCTGTCGGGGTCATTGAGCCACAGCGGCCCCTGGGGACTGGGCACGGGCGTATCCTGCCCGGGGATGCCCGTGAGCACATGCAGTAGCGGAAAAGCCCGGGCAATCCACGGGATGTCCTGCAATAGCGGCTCCGGGTCGTTGATCTCGCCATCACTGAGCATGATCAGCACGGCATGAGCCGGCTGCTGGGCATCAGCACCGATAAGGGCCTCCAGCGCCTGCAATGCCTGACTCGGGCTGCTGCCGGCCGCGAGGGCCAGCGATGGCTCCACCGCCGCCAAGGCGCGCCGGAAGGCGCGTTGATCGCGGCTGGGCGGAAAATCGACAATGGCATTGCCGGCGAAGCTGACCAGGCAGAGCTCGCACTCGGGCAAGGCGTCGATGATCGCCGTGATCATTTCCTTGGCCTCAGCCAGGCGCGGGCCGCTTCGCCCCGCCGCGAGCATGCTTGGGGAGCAGTCCAGGAGAAAACACAGCGTTGGCGGCGCCGCCTGGCGCGCGGCGCGGTCCTGCCGGGCAATAAACGCGGCGACGGCCATTGCGACAGCCGCGACAAGCAGGTACAGCGCGGTTACACCGCCGCCGTCGGGTATCAGCGTGGCCGGATCGCGGTAGCGGCTGGCAAAGAAGCGCCGCGTGGCCCGCCGCCGTCGCCATTGTAGCAGCACTGCGGCGCCACAGGCGATGAGGGCGACTGTCACAAGCGTTGGCATGATGGCGATTCTCCGGCGCGCCGGACGGCGGCGTTGCGGCTAGGCTTGGGCCTGGTGCATGACGCCAACGATGTCACTGACGTTGGCGATGCCATGGTTGTCCAGCCAGGCGTCAATGCCGTCGATGATCTCCACCAGGCAACCGGGGTTGCTGAAGATGGCGGTGCCGATGGCCACGGCGTTGGCGCCGGCCATCAGAAACTCAATGGCGTCGGCGGCGCTATAGATGCCGCCCATGCCCAAAATGGGCACGCTCACGGCTTCGCGAGCCTGAAAGACCATGCGCACGGCGACGGGCTTCAGGCCTGGGCCGCTCAGGCCGGCGATGCGGTTGGCGATACGGAAGCGCCGTGTTTCAATGTCGATCGCCATGCCCGGCAGGGTGTTGATCAGCGATATCGCGTCGCTACCAGCATCGACCACGCTGCGCGCAAAATCGCCGATGTGGGTGACATTCGGGCTGAGCTTGGTGATCAGGGGCAGGGTCGTCACGTCGCGCACGGCCTTGACCACGGCCGCCGCCAGCTTCAGGTCCGTCCCGAAAGCAATGCCGCCCTCCTTGATGTTCGGGCAGGAAATGTTGATCTCCAGCGCGGCAATGCCCTGCTTCTCGGCCTCCAGGCGGGCAGCGACTTCGGCGTAATGTTCAATGGTCTTGCCCCAGATATTGACGAAGACCGGGCAGGGCACCTGCCGCAGGTAAGGCAGGTAATTTTCGTCGCTGATGAATTGGTCAATGCCGGGATTTTGCAGACCGATGGCGTTGAGCATGCCGCCGTACACTTCGGTGGTCCGTGGCACGGGATTGCCGTGGGATGGGAAGGGCGATACGCCCTTGACGGTGACCGCGCCCAGGCGATTGAGCGGGACGACCTTGCTGTACTCTTTGGCGTAGCCGAAGGCACCGGAGGCGGTGACGACCGGATTGCGCATGGCAATGCCGGCAAAATTAATGGAAAGATCGGCCATGGATGCTCCTAGGCAGGGAATTCTGCGGTTGCGACTGAACGGGATTCGGGACTGGTCAGGACTTATTCGAGGCTGCGGCCGACGCTGCTGAATACCGGCGTGGTCGGCACGGCGACGGGGCCGCTGTGAGGCCAGAGGTCGAATTCAGCCAGGATGAAGTCTTTTGGGTCGATGCTGACGGCATTGGTGAGGTTGATGCGCGTCCGTACGGGGCTGTGGTTGACCTGGTTGCTGATAGCCGCCCAGGTCTTGTTCTGGGCACAGCGCCGTAGAGTCACGGCCATGCCGGGGCCTTTGCCCGTGAGCAGGTCCACGACCGTGCCTTTGTTGGCGGTGACGGTTGCCGGCAGCGCGCCACGGCGCTGTTGGCCGTCCATATCGGTCAGCCACTGCGGTGCGGTGTCCTGGTTACAGCCCAGTTCGTAGACGATTTTGCGGAAGCGCAGGGGCTGGTTGCTCCGGTTGGTGAAAAACACATCGGCCTTGAGGTGATTGGGATTGAAGGTCCAGACTTCGCGGACGCTGATACCCGTGCCCTCGTTGCTGATGGTCCGTTCCAACTCCAGGGTGGCGCTGGTGGCGCTGGCCTGATAGGAGAGCAGGCTGACCTGTTGCGCGTGCTCGGGGCCGATTTCGACGCCGTCGTCGGTCAGTAGCACCGGCCCGCTGCGCTCGGGCATGAAAGGCATGAACTCACCCTGTTCATTGCGCAGCGCCATGGACTCAATCCAGCCAAAGACGGTGTTGAAGGTGATACGGTAGCTGTCGCCTTGGAAGGTCGCCCGTCCGTTCTGATCGAGCGCGGTGGTCAAGCGCGGCGCCGGCGCAGGCAGGGAGCCGCCGGCGGCTGGCGTGGCCAGGGTGTAGATGGCCACGCCATCGTCCGCCACATCGGCATTGAAGCTGATGGCGTCGGCGACGAGCTCGTGGCGTAGCGGGTGGCCTTCCGCGGTGAAGAGCACGAGATCTTGCTCGGCAAGGCCTTCCGGCAGCGCCACCGGCACTGTCACTGGCGTGCCCGGCGAGGTGCCACGGGCTCCCACGCCAAGCAAGGCGCGCGGCGTGAAGCCGGCAGGGGCTTGCGGCGTCGCGGCCGCCAATGCCGCCGTCACGGTCTCCGTGCCGACTGCCGCCGGGAAAACAACCGTCGTTGCTACGTCCGTTGCGCCGGCGCGCGCTTGGAGCGTGTAGGCGCCGCTGCCTGGCAGCGTGATGATCACCGGCAGCTCGCTGTCGCCGGCTTTGAGGACGGCGTCATGGCCGTCGGCTGGCCGGACCGTACCCTGGCGGCCCTGTTCGTCACTCACACTGAGCACGAGCGACTGGCCAGCGAGCTGCGGCGCCGCCGATAGCTGCAGCGTGACGGCAGCAGCGCCACGGACGGCTACCGGCGCCGGCGGTGGCGTCACGACTTCGCTGCCCCAGCCCCAACGCAGGATCGGCGGGGTGAATTCCTGCCAGGGGTTGAGAATGCGGTCCTGATAGACCATGCGCACGTCAAGCATGGGCTTGACAAAAGGCAGCGACTTGGCGCTGAGGACGCCATCCATGCCCGCTGTGAAGCGCACCTGCGCGACCACGGGGTAGTCGATGGCAAAGAAGTCCGTTGCGACATCCTGCGGCACCGAAATGCGGAAGCGCAGTTCGGCGCGCGCGCCTGGCACGAGATTACTGAAGTCGTTGTTGGCGAGCTGACCGAGCTGCCAGCCAGCCGGGAGTTGCAGGCGCACTTGCCCCGACACTGGCACGGCGGCGAGGTTGTCGATGGTGACTGTCGCCTCGGCGACGTCGCCGGGGTGCAGTACGTCTGGCATGCTGATGCCAACGACTGGCTGCCATTCGCCGAAAAGAAGCATGCCGGCGGGCGTGGGGGCCGGTAGGGTGAAGGTCAGACCATCGGCCGTTGCTTGGCCTTCCAGGCGCTGTACGGCGGCGCTCTCCGGGCGGAGATACAATGCGGGTTGCGCCTGGCCTGCCTGACCAAGCCCGGGAAGAACGACGGTGACGGGCTCGTCATTGTCCTCCGGCGCCAGGTTGGTGATGGCGAGGACATTGAGTTTGCCGTCCTGCAGCATGCGCGCGTCCATCTGCCCAGGCTGGAGGCCCTTGGCGCTGAGCTGCAGCGCCGGCGCGATGCCCGCGTGGTCGCGCAGGATGGCGCCGTAGGTCGCGCTGGCCGCGGCCAGTTTTTCCGCGTTGGTGACGACACTGCCGAGCTTGCTGCTGTCCAGCGCGCAGAAAAGAAGCTGGCCTTTGCCGATGCTTTCCCGCTGGACGTAGCCAGTTTTGCCCTGCTCCTGCCACTGCCGGATTTCCCAGATGGCGCCCTTGCTGGCGTTGGTAGTGGCGGCCGCGAAGGGCTCGCTGCGGGTGATGTGGCCGAACTCATTGCGTAGGGCGCTGCCGGGGTGGCGGATGACTGTGCCGCCGGCGGCGGCGTAGTCCTGTAGAAGCTGGTAACCGCGGTCGGAGACGATGGGCAGACCCGGCAGAATCACGGCCTGGTAGTCGCCAATGGCATTGTCTTGGAGCTGATCGAGGTTGATGAAGGAAAAGCTGACGCCGGCACCGTCAAGGAGGCGGGCGATATTGGCGGGGGCGTCCAGTGCGCTCCAGACGCTGCCGCCGGTGGCACGGGCGAAGTACTGCGAGTCGTTTGAGAGGACGATGGCGACGCTGGCGACGCTGCGAGTCCTGGCCAGTACTGGTGCGAGGCGCTCGGTGAAAGCGCTGATTTTGGCGACGGCCGTGTAGCGCTCGGTGGGCCTGCCCGCCATGTCGAGCATGCCGTGGATGCCCTCCTCGCGGCCCTGGGTGCCGGGTTTCCACATGTACCACATCAGCGCGCGGCATTCACGGGCGAGGGCGACATTGGCTTCAATGAACAGATCGCGCTTATAGACTGTGGTGATCCAGTGATTGGGGCCGGCGTGGTATTCCATCATCACAAAAGGCTTGTTCCAGGCAGCCGCCGCGCAACGGCCGCGGTCGAGGCCGGGCAGCAGATGGTGCCAGCGGCCAATGGCGTAGAGGTCCAACGCCAGGTAATCTGTCTGCCGGCTGAGCTCGTAGAGGTCCCAGCCGTCCAGACCCGACGTGATGTAAAAATTGTCCGACACCGCCGCGCCTGGGACGACGCCGCGGATGAGGTCGCCAGACTCGCGGAAATAGCGCGCGAAATTCCACGCGGTGAAACGGCGCCATTCCAGCCAGTTCGGGAGTTGCTCGGCGAGATTCTCGCGTGGCGCATCAACGCTGGCGAAGTCCGCGTAGCTGCTCTGCCATTTGCGGTTGAGGTCGGCGATGTCGGCGTAACGGCTAGTCAGCCACTGACGGTACTTGCTGACGCTGCCCTCGCTGTAGTCGAAGATGTCACCGCTGTGGTAGCCGAATTCGTTGTGGATTTTCCAAAAACGGATGCGCTCGGCGCCGGGCATGGCCGCTGCGCGCTGCGGCACGTAGCTGTTCCACCATTCTTCGACGGTCGGCGCATTGAAATTGACGTGGGTGAAAAGCCCGACGGAATTGAAGAGCATGCCGTTGGCGGCCTCAAAGGGCCGCGCGACGTTCTGCGGTGGCTTGCCCGACACGCCGCCGATAAAGGACATGTTGTGTTCCTTGGCCCATTCCACCAGCTTGGAGCTGTAGCCGACCAGGTTCAGGCCGCCCTTGCGATAGAGTTCACGCCATTCTGGCGTGCTCGGGTAGCCCCAGGCGCCCGTGAGGTACTGGCCGGTTTCCACACTGGCGGCGATGGCGGCGAAAGCACCCCAGGCGGCGGCAATAACGGCAATTTTTGCTGTCTTCATGGCTGGTCCTATCCTCTGTGACACGTTATGCGGGTGAAGGGCGTGGCGATCAGCGCTTGGCTGTCATTTCATAAAGGGCGACATCGCGGATGCGAATGCCGCCGCGGTCGCGGATGCCGAAGATCAGGTAGTAGCCGTCATTCTCGCGGGTCGTGAAACTGATGACGCGGCTATTCGAGCTGCCCTTGGCGTCATACCAGTTCTGCCAGCCCACGTCGGCCTTGATGGTTTTCGCCGCCCGCACCAACGAGTAGAAACGCGCGTTGGCGCCGGCCAGGCTCTGGGTGATGTCGTAGCTGAATTGCAGACGGTAAGTCGTGTTGGGCTTGAGCGCGATCTTCGCGGTATCGCTATGCAGGAACTCATTCCAGCCATCCGCCGTGGACACGAATTCCGCCGCGCCAGCCACGAATTCCGCCGCGTGGTCATTCTGGTTGTTCTGGTCCTTGACGCGGACCCACCCGTCGTCGCTGAGCGGGCCCTGCCAGAGCGGCGTCATGCTCAGCGTCGCCGTGCGCTGCGGCGGCCATGCTGGTCGCGCCGGTGGCTGATACGGGAAGAGCCCGAGGTAGAATACCACCGGCTGGCCAATGGGCAGAAATTCCTTGCGCGTCGGCAAGTACGCGCTCAGGAGAGTGACCTGCTCCTTCTGCGCCGCCGGCTTATCTAATGGTATGCTCAGCTGGTGCCACTGACCCGGCGCCGGCGGCGCGCCATCAAGCAATATCTGGGCTTCGTGCAGCGATGAATTGGCGCCGGGGGCATTCACAGCCCTGATCTTCAGCCACGGCGATGCCCCGGGCTGCTCGGCATAATAGGGCAGCGACAATTCGGTTTCCGACCGCCAATCCAACGGCACCCCCGGCGCATAGCGCACATCAAGCCAGTCCGCCGCGTAAGCCGTCAGGTAAAAGGTGATCTTGAGGGAGTACATGCCCTCCTTGCCGGGGGCCGGCGCGACCTCGGCCAGGACATTGCCGCAACCAAGGGCCTCGCCGCTGTACTCCCAGGCCGTCTGCGACGTGACAAAATCAACGCCGCGCGCCGCCAGGACGCTCAGCAGACATAACACAATAAGTCGTTTGCAGATCATGGTGACGTCCTCTTTTTCTGGCTGCTTCTGAACTCACGGTCGCCGCCGGCCCGAATCCCGCGGACCACAAGCAAAATCAAAAACCCAATATAAAAGACTATCGCCATAATTGCACCCGCCCGCCCGCGTGATGGCAAAAAAGAAGTTCGGACCACCGGGACTTCGGGGACCACTTGGCGGCGGCGCTGGGGCGAGGACTCACGTCTCACGATCCATGGCCGGGACCATGGGGACTTTCGGGACTGTGGGGAATGACGTATTGGACTCCAGGGACTGACTGGCCGACGCATGGGGACTCCTGGGCGCGCCGCCGTCCCGGCAATGCGGGATTATGTCCATCGCGTCCATACTGTCCATAGAAACGCCTGGTGCCTCGCGGGAGACAGGCATTGCGACGGCGTGGGCGGCAATAAACCTGGGCGCGCCGCCGTCCCGGCGGCCATGAACCTGGGCGCGCCGCCGTCCCGGCAATGCGGGATTATGTCCATCGCGTCCATACTGTCCATACTGTCCATAGAAACGCCTGGTGCCTCGCGGGAGACAGGCACTGCGACGGTGCGGGCGGGGACCGCCCGCACCACAATCGAAAGGGTGCCGGCGTGATAATCGGAAAGCAGGCGCCGGCGACACGATTGGGTGAGGAGGAGGCCCTCCCAGGTTTTTGCTGCCGGGACAGGCGGCGACGCGCGCCGGGGGCCCTCCTTGATCGGTCTGATCGGCTGTCTTTTATTGCGGACGGATCGGACGGATCGGACGGATCGGACGGATCCGATTGCTGATCGGTCTGATCGGTCTGATCCGTCCGATCAGTCCGCGAAACACACCACCGCCTCTGGTGCCTCGCTGGGTGAGAAAACAAAGGCCGGGCGCGTCGATGTCGTTCGACGCGCCCGGCCTGGAGAGCCGCTGAATCGGTTCCTGGGACGGGGGGCCCGAATCCGTTCCCTATCGGGTGCCGGTTCCGTGTTACGCAGGAGAGGACCCAGCTCCGTTTGGGGAGGATAATTACTGCTGGGGTGCTGGCGCCGGGGCGGATAATTTCTGCTGGGGCGCTGGCGCCGGTGCGGATAATTACTGCTGGGGCACCGGCGCCGGAGCGGATAATTACTGCTGGGGCGCGGGGGCGGGAACCTGCATGGGCATGGGCGGCGGGGGGGCGGCGATGAACATTTTCACGTTGTGGGCTTCGCGCAATTCCTTGGCGTAGCTGGCGAAGACTTCCTGGCCTTTTTCCTGCTGGAGGGACTGGGTGATGCTGTCCTTGACATCGGCGAATGCCTGGACGCTGGTGGCGCCGGCCTTGATCAGGTGGAAGCCGAACTGGGTTTCGACGGGGCCGCTGATCTCGCCGTCCTTGAGGACTTTCATGGCGTCCTCAAAGGGCTTGACCATCTGGCCGGGGCGGAAGGCGCCGAGGTCGCCGCCCTGTTCTTTGCTGGGGCAGTCGCTATTTTCCTTGGCCAAAGCGGCAAAGTCGCCGCCTTTGTCAAGCTGGGTCTTGAGATCCTCGATTTTCTTTTTGGCGGCGGCCTTGTCGGCATCGCTGGCGTCGTCGGGGAATTTGGCCAGGATGTGTGCGGCGTGGTATTCGGTGAATTGGGCGGCGTTGTCGTCGTAGAATTTTTGTGCATCGGCCTCAGTGACGCCGGTGCGTTTGTCAATGAGGTCCTTGACGGTTTGTGATTCGGCGACGCGTTTGATGAGTTCTTCTTCGCTGACGCCATTGGCGGCGATGATCTGCTGGTAGATTTCTTCGCCGCGTTCGGCTTTGATCTTATCGAGTTCGGCCTTGACCTTCGCGGTGTCGGGCATGATGCCCTGCTTGGCCGCCTCGGCGATCATCAGCTTCTGGGCGACGACGGATTCGGCGAGGTGGAAGGCGAAGGTGGCGATTTCGGCCTGGGGGATGTCCTGCCCCTGCTGGAGCGCCATCATGAGCTGTGGGCGGATGATTTGCCTGATGTCGTCGCCAGTGACCTTGCCATTTTCGTCGAAGGTGGCCACGAGGTCGGGGATTACGGCGAGGAGTTTGTCAGCCTGGGCGGCGGGGTCGATGGCGGGTGCAGCTGGTGCGGCCACGGCGGCGTCGGCAGGTGCGGGCGGTGGCGGTGGCGGGGCGTCATTTTGGGCGAAGAGCGGCAGAGAAATCACGGCGCTGGCAATGATGATCGAAAGCGGCTTGCGGATCATGGTCGTTCCTTGTTTGATGCTACTGGTTGCGTTTCACCCACTTGTTTGAGCCGGGCGAGAAAATCGGTGACGCCTGGGGCTGGTGATCGCCAGCACCAAGCGGTTACGGACTGTTTCGGTAGTAGGACAAAGTTGAGATAGTCCTGCAGCAACTCTTTTGATAGTGGCGGGGGGCCGGGCAGGCTGTACAGGTAGGAAAAGAGCTCCTGATAATGGCGCGGCTGGTGATTGACGCGGGCCTTCAGCCAGGCGCCGCAGAGCGAGGCCGATGCCGGCAGTTGTTGGCTGTGTTTTTGGATGGCCAGCCGCACGGGCTGACTGAGGTCGCGCCACTGCATGGTCGCGGCCAACACGGCGGCCAGCGTGGCTTCAGCGGCGGGAACGCCCTTGTCGGTTGCGGAAAGAACAGCCTGCAGGGAGGCGGTGGTAGTTTTTGCATTCAAGTGCGTAATATAGTGTTGCAAAGGGTGGCCGGGTATCGTGGTGGCAAATTCGTTCAGGATGGCTGCCTGGCGTTGCCGCAGGCCGCTGAAGAGCGCATTGTCGAGTTCGCGGAGAAGGCGCAGCGCCGTCTGTCGTTGTTCCTGAGAGTGCATGGCGGCGAGCTGCTCTTTTTCGGTGTGATAGAATGCTTGGAAGGCTACCGACTGCTGCAGCACGGGGAGGGAGGGTTCAAGTTTTGCCAGGGCCTGCTGGCGCTCGGTGGCGTTATGCCATGGGGCGTGGGCGAGGAAAGCGGCCAAGGCGGCCAGGGCGGGAGCCACGTCGCGGAGGGCTAGCAGTTCGGGGCTGGCCTGGCCGTCGCGGATGACTTGGTCCAGCCAAAGGCGTAGCGCTACGTGATCGGCGCGGGCTATTAGCGCGTTGGCCTCGGCAAGCAGGCGTCGTTGTTGTTCGTGATGCAGGGCGGCTTCGGCAAAGGCGTTATCGGTGTCGATATCGAGCAGTCGTTGCAGGTCGTCGATGGCGGCATCGGTTTGTTCGTTGCTGATGTTGTCGCAGGCGCTGACGATGAGTTGGCTGCGCATGCGGTTATATGGCGGTGCCGGCCGTTTACCGCAGCCGCAGAGGAAGGCCGTGGTGAACGCGAAGGCGAGCAGGAGATTGAAAAAATAGCGCGGCAACTGGCAATGTTTCCCAAGTCATTCAAGTTATAAGCGTGCAGGACGCGAGCTGCAGGGGCTGACGTCGTCGTCATTTGCAGTCATGCCAACGCTACTGTAGCTGTTCAAGCAACGAAACGATAAGATACATCCGGCAAGGAGATAGACAACATGCCACGTTTGGACCAGCGGGAAGCGAATGAGTTGCGCCCGGTGTCATTTGTTCCTCAATATCAGCGTCATCCTCTCGGGTCGGTGCTGGCTTGCTGCGGCAACACCCGGGTGATTTGCGCGGTGTCGCTGGAGATGGCCGTTCCTCGCTGGATGAAAGAGCAGAATGTCGCCGGCGGATGGATTACCGCCGAATACCAGATGTTGCCCTCGGCGACGTCGCAGCGCAGTGAGCGCGAAGTCATGCGCGGCAAATTGTCCGGCCGCTCGGCTGAGATCCAGCGCCTGATTGGCCGGTCCTTGCGGGCGGTGGTCGATCTGGCCAAATTGCCGGGCATGACCCTGCATGTTGACTGCGATGTACTGGATGCCGACGGCGGAACTCGCTGCGCGTCCATCACGGGTGCCAGCGTCGCGTTGGAACTGGCTGCGGCCAAGCTGCTGCAGGACGGCTTGATCAGCGAGTCGCCGATTGTCGCCCGCGTCGCGGCGGTAAGCGTCGGCATGGTCAATGGCGAGCCCCTGTTGGATTTGTGTTACCAGGAAGACTCGGCGGCCGAAGTGGACATGAATGTGGTCATGACGGATGGCGGGCGCTTTGTTGAACTGCAGGGCAGTGGCGAAGAGGCGTCCTTTTCCGAAGATGAGTTGGCGGCCATGCTCAAATTGGCAAAAAAAGGCCTGAAGGACATCTTCGCCCTCCAGGCTGGTGTGATGCAACAGGCCGGACGCTGATCCGGCTGAGGAAAGAAACAGACCATAACAGAGGGCGGCGCACACATGAAACGGATAGCCTGGGGATGCTTTGGACTCCTGCTCTTGACTGCTTTGACTGCCGCCTCGGCTGCGGTCGCCTTCCCGGTGAAGATTCACGCAGGGACTATCGAGAAAATGGAGCGTCTGGAAACGCCGCTGGCCTTCGTTAAGCTCGGCGAGGCGTTGGCGGCCGGCGACACGAGCGCCCCGGAGATTGTGCCCGCGTGGCTGCGCGAGGACCGCCCCGCGCCGGAAGGACAGGTCTATGTGGTATTCACCGTCGCCGTTCTGCCCGACCGTAGCCTCAGCCGCTTCGACTACGCTCTCGCCGCCGACGGGCAACAATACCCGTGTCTGGGGCTGGCACTCGAACAGGCCAATGTCTTCGATGAACGCCGTATCGAACAACGCGGCGCCGGCATCGTCAAATTGGCCTTCGCCTGCCCTGCCACCGCCAGCGACGCTAGCCTTGTCAGCCGTTACCCGGACTTGCCGCTGAGCGCCGTGAACGATATCGTCCTCATCGAAAAAACTCCCGAACCCGAACCAACACCAGCCGCGCCGGCCGCCGATGGAGCCGCGCCCGCCGCCGATGGAGCCGCGCCGGCCGCCGATGGAGCCGCGCCCGCCGCCGATGGAGCCGCGCCCGCCGCCGATGGAGCCGCGCCCGCCGCCGATGGAGCCGCGCCCGCCGCCGATGGAGCCGCGCCGGTCGAGAAGCCCGTTGCTGAAGTACCAGCGGAAAAACCTGTCGTTGAGAAGCCCGCGCCGAAACCGGCTCCTGCCGCACCCAAGCCGGCGCCGAAGCCGGCTCCGAAGCCGGCCGATGACATCTTCACCTTCTGACGTTTATGTCCACTGCTCTACGCGTAACGGTTTTCCTGGCGTGTAATGCTTCAATAACATGCTTTTGTCTTCATGGCATCTTCACCGCCGCGAAGCGGCAGAAGCGCTGAAAGCGCGCCCTAAGATAGCCCAGGGCAAGCACGCTGAAGGCGTGCGCCGCCTTGGGTAAAACGCCAACCAAAGGTTATGTTCCTCGGCCTCTTTGGCCCCAGTCGGCGAAGCTGACTGGGGCCAAAGAGGCAATGGAACGCGTTGTCTGCAACGGCCCTTTTCCATGTTACACTCGTCTAAGGTCACTCAGGTCGCCCCTTCAGGGCTCCCTTCGGGTAGGGCACTTACCCAGGGCGACGCGCCCTGCAGGCGCTTGCCCTGGGCTATCTTAGGGCGCGCCGTTGGCGCTGAAAAGAGTCGCGCCGTTGGCGCTCAAAAAGAGTCGCGCCGTTGGCGCTCAAAAAGAGTCGCGCCGTAGGCGCTCAAAAAGAGTCGCGCCGTTGGCGCTCAAAAAGAGTCGCGCCGTTGGCGCTCAATAAGAGTCGCGCCGTAGGCGCTCAAAAAGAGTCGCGCCGTTGGCGCTCAAAAAGAGTCGCGCCGTTGGCGCT
>JAQWBY010000394.1 GCA_028706165.1 Lentisphaeria bacterium
GTGTGCTCTTCCGATCTGCATCGCCGCCGTACTCACTGTCGCCGTCTGCACCGCGCAATCTCTGCCCGAGTCCTTTGTCAAGGACTGTCGCACCCTGACCCAGACACCCCACCGCCTCAGCGGCACCAGCGAATTCCAACAGGCAGCCGACCATGTCGGGCAACGCCTCAAAGGACTCCAGCCCGACAGCTTCATTGAGCAGCCCTTCGCCACCACTCAGCTCAAGGTCCTCAATGCCACCCTCACCCCCGAAGGCGGTGCGCCGCTAACGCTGGTGCCCATGCGCCCCAACGGCATCATCCCCCCCGTCACCCCGCCCGAAGGCATCACCGCTCCCATCGTCCACGTCGGCGCCGGCGCCGCCACGGATTTCGCGGCCGTCAACGTCGAAGGCGCTATCGCCGTACTCGACTTCAACTGCGGCCAGGGCTGGGTCCGCGCGCTCCGCATGGGCGCCAAAGGCATCATCTTCACCCGCAATGACAATGCCGACAGCCGCACCCCCCACTACGCCGAAAGCAACGTCAACCTCCTCCGCTACTACTACCCCGGCGACCCTGCTGATCTGCCCAAATCCGGCATGGTCACTGTCAATAGCAGCGTCATCTGGGAACCCGTCATCGGCAAAAACATCTTCGCCTTCTTCAAAGGCACCGACCCCGTCTTCAGCCAAAGCAAAGACGAAGTCATCATCATGGCCGCCAATCTCGACTCCTACGGTGAAGTGCCCACCATCTCTCCCGGCGCCCGCGGCGCCGTCAACTGCGCCGCACTCCTCCAGATCGCCGAACACCTCAGCGCCAACCGCCCACGCCGACACACTCTCGTCGCTTTCTTCGACAATCAAGCCCGCGGACATATGGGCAGCAGCATGTTCTACCGCACCCTCGAAATCGACAAGGAAGACGTCACCATCGCCAAACGCGAAGAGTCGTACGTCAACGAAGCTAACTTCATCAAGGAAATGAAGCTCCTGCTGGATACCCAAAATCCAATCACCGCCGCCTCGCCCGTCCGCCGGCGCCTCCTTGATCGCCTCGCTGACAAGGCCCAGCGCCATGCCCATTCCTACAAAAACCAGGAATATCTCCTCAACGACGAAGTCCTCACCTACCGTAAAATGTATCCCGATGGCTTCCCCGATAAAATTGCCGCCCGCGTTGACGCCATCCGCGCCGAACGCGCCAAAGTCACCCCCATCAAACACACCTGGAATGAACTCCAACGGGTCATCGGCAGACAAAAACGCGATCTCCAGGGCGGTGGCGGCGCCATCACCCTCGCGCCGGAAGTCGCCGCAAACCTCGAAATAATCCTCGCGGAAGTCCGCGAAGATATTGCCTTGCGCGCCAAGGAACTCGACACCGAGCGCCTCGGCCTTGATGCCGACGCAGCCATTGTCGAACTGCTTGGCAACAGCTGGATCAGCCTCCACGTCTCCCTGCTGCTCGGCGACACCAGTGATCGCTGGGCTGTCATCATCGGTGGCGAATCGTCCATGCACTCCTGGCAGGACAACCCCGGCCTCTACGGCAAAATCCAGGCAGCCTTCCTCAAAACCAACCAGACTCTCACCGGCCTGAATATCCCCACCAGTTTCCTTACCGAGTCCTCTGACCAGACCCTCCCCCAGACCCGCGTCATCTGGGGCGCCCCCTTCCTCATCCACAGCGGCGAACCAGCCGGTCTCTTCGGCATCTATAACCTCGCTCTCGGCACCGTCCAGGAAGCCACCGTCCGCGAAGGTACCCCCAACGACACCCTCGACCGACTCGATATCGCCCGCATTTACTCCCAAGCCGCCGATATCGCCCACTTCTTCGCACCTTCACCCGGCATGGACGCCACAGCCGCCGAAGACACCCTCGGCAACCAACCCGCCCTCTCCCTCCGCCGCGGTATCGTCGCCAGCAAAGAATACGTCATCCCCAGCTTCGATACCGACAACAGCGCCAAAGGCCCCATGGTCATGGGCATGCTCCAAGGCACCTCCATTCCCAACACCCCCATGCCCGGCGCCATCATTCAGTTCCGCCTCAGCCGCAACTTCTCACTCGCTTTCAACGAAAACAAACCGCCAGCGTTTGACAACTTCCAGGTGCTGCGCACCAACCGCAACGGCGTGTACTCTCTCGGCCCCGTCACCAACGCCTGGGGATCACGCGGCGGTTTCGCCGCCATCTTTGACCAGGCCGGCAATATCGTCGAAGTCTCCGGCGACAACTCCTACCCCAACATCCGCTGGCGACTCAATACCTTCCGCGCCCGCAGCGGCAGCATCGTCCTACCATCCCAACAACGGACCGACAAACTCCCCGGAGAAGACGTCAAAATCCTCTCCGCCCGCGCCAATTCCGACCTCGACCGCACCAAGTCCTTCAAAGAAACCGTCGACGGCGTCGTCTGCTGGTATTCCGAAGAACGCGAAAAGGGCGTCAAGCTCTTCAGTCTCCGCCAAATGGTCGGCCTCAATAACGGCCCCCAGTTTCTGGATGACACCCCCACTACCGACGAGCAAATCGGCGATGGCTTCTCCATGATCGGCGAACCTATCGCCATCAACGCCGCCGCACGCTCATCCTCCGACCTCTGGCGCCTCAATGAATCCCGCATGGATATCCTCCGCGCCAAGGGCATCCTCGACTCCTCCCTGGCCGAACTCCACGGTCGTTCCGAAGACATCCTGCTCGAAGCCGCCAAACCTGATACCAGCCCGCTGCGCCGCGAAGCCCTCACCACCACGTCCTTCTGGGCATCCCGGCCAGTCTACCAGAAAGTCCGCTCCATGTTGGACGACCTGGTCTTCGCCGTGCTGATCCTGCTGGGCCTGTCCGTCCCCTTCGCATTCGCCCTTGAGCGCGTCATCATCGGCGCCACCACCATCTACAAACAAATCTACTGGTTCGTGTTCTTCTTCGCGCTGACCTTCGCCATCCTCTACCTCACCCACCCGGCCTTCGCCATCGCCAACACGCCCATCATTATCTTCCTCGGCTTCGCCATCGTCGTCATGTCCACCATGGTGATCTTCATCATCATGCGCAAATTCGAATACGAACTCAAAGCCATCCAAGGCCTGACCGCCACCGTCCACGTCAATGACGTCTCCAACGTCAGCACCTTCATGGCCGCCATGCAAATGGGCATCTCCACCATGCGCCGCCGCCCCACCCGTACCGCCCTCACCGCCATTACCATCATCCTGCTGACCTTCACCATCCTCTGCTTCGCCTCCTTCGGCACCCAGTCCGGCGTCGTCACCCTCTTCGCCGCGCCAAACCCATCCTATAGCGGCGCTTTCGTTCACAACGTCAACTGGAACCCCCTCAGCGAGGACCTCCGCGATATCATCAAAGGCCGCTGGCCCAAACTCACGGCCTGCCGACGCCTCTGGATCTCACCCAAGACCCAGGACAACCCCGGCCTCCTGGTCAGCCGTAGCGACGCATCAAAGCCCCTCACCATCAAGGGCGTCCTCGGCATCGAACCCGACGAACTAAACCAGCGCGAAGACCTCCGCGACTACTTCGGCGCCATCGATGACAACACCATCCTCATCACCAACGCCGTCGCCAAAGTCCTCGAAGTCGAACCCGGCGACCAAGTGCTCTTCCGCGGCCGCCGTCTCACCGTCGGCAAGCTCCTTGACGCTGTCATGCTCTCGGCCGCCAAAGACATGGACACCAGCAGCATCCTCCCCGCTGACTTCACCGAAACCTCCTCCACCCAGCCCACCAACGTGGACGGCGAGGAAGAGATGGAAATGA
>JAQWBY010000061.1 GCA_028706165.1 Lentisphaeria bacterium
ACAGCCCAGGCGATTGTCGAGAAAGGGCGCCGTGACATCCCCATGCGTTTCCTCGAAGGTCGGCGTGAAACAGATGCGGTCGCCGCGGGAAATCGGTTGCTGGCATATCACTTGGAAGCTGCCGGGGTGTTCGGGTATTGCCCACACTTGCGCTGGGACGGCGCCGGCCGCCGTCTTGACGGTGACGGCTGCACCATCGGCAGTTTCGTCGCTGATACCGCCGAGAGTGACGGCAACAATCTTGCCGGCGTTGGCGCTTTGGACGATGAATCCCGGCGAATCCATGTGGGCGCAGATCATTACCGTAGGCCAGTCATCATGCCATTTTGGCGATTTGGTGCTGATGGCGTAACGGCCGTGGCGCTGGCAGGCCCAGCCGGCTTGCGACCATTGGCCAAGGAGCAGCTTGGCGACGTCGTCTTCATCGCCAGGCGTGCTGTGGCAGGCAACCAGAGCTTTCAAGATATCGCAATAAAATGGCATGGTGAATTGCTCTGTCTTAGTGCAGGGTGCAGACGGTGCTGTGGTCTTTGCCGGCGGCGTCCTGCCAGCTGAGGCGGTAGTTACCACGGAAGCCGCGGAAGGCTACGTGGCCATCCTGGTCGGCTTTGACGACTGCGTTGCTGCGCCATTCGTGGTTGATCAGGTCGTCCAGCACGAAGTAGGCCAGTTTGGGCTCCATGTCTCGTGAAAAGATACCGGAGACGGACGGCTCGCCGGGTGCGCCGCAGTCATCGACGGTGTTCCACCAGGTGATGCCCATCATGGCCTTGATGCTGAACCACAGGCGGTAGAGATTGCGGGTGATGACGGCCTGAATGGCCTGGCCCTGCGCGTCGTTGTTGGGTGCGGTGATGGTGATTTCGCTCAGATGGAGGGGCAGGCCGGGTTCGCTGATGGTCTTCATGGTGTCCCACACGGCCTGCGGTGCCTGGATCGGCTTGCCAGCGGCGATGTCCAGGCATTGCTGGGGGTTGAAGAGGTGCATCTGGGCACCAACGATGTCAATCTTGCAGCCGCGGGCCAGCAGGTCCTGCACCTGGTCGCGGTAATGTTGATTGAGGAAGTAGTCGTTGATATTCAGTTTGACGTCCTTGGGGAAGACGCCGTCGGCGATCTTGAAGGAGCGGTAGGTATAATCACCGGGCATGAGGCCGTAGGTGCTTTTACAGAGGCCGCTGTTGGGCTGCATCAGGTCCTTGCTGAAATCCGTGGCACTTTCATTGACCACGTCCCAGCTGTGGAGGCGGCCCTTGTAGCGCAGAGCGATGTCCATGATGCGCTTGGCAAAAGCACTGTTGATTTCGCTGGTGAATTCCGGCAGCAGCGCCTCAAGCTGTTCGGTGCTGAAGTCTTTGAAGATGTCCGTGGTGGGATTGCGGTCGCTATTGCCGTCATTGGCGAGGGCGCCGTGATAGCGCGCCGGGAGCTTTTTGAGCAGCCAGGTCGGGAATTGCCACTTGTAATTACCCCAGCAGAGGGTGTGGCCGTGCAGACGGATACCCTTGCCCTCGCAGAATGCCACGATGGGGTCTGTGGCTGGCCGGCGCCAATGCGGCTCGTTCTTCGGGTCGCTGACGCTGTTCCAGTACTCCGCGCTGTCGCGGTATTCGGCCGCAAAACGCGGATGACCTTCCTCCAGCTCAAACTTTTTCCAATAAAAGGGTATGGTGGCTGAGTTGAAGAGCTCGCCGAAGAGCGCCTGGTGGCGGCGGTTGCGTTCGTCATTGCCAAGCTGATTGAAGTTGAAGATATGCGCGCCGAAGACGAATTCGTGGCTGAGCTGTTCGACTTTGACCTCGCAGCCGGGGCGGACGCCCTGTGGTGCGAAGTCAGCATCGGCCTTGCGGTTGGCGTCGATATCCCGGTTGATCTGGCGTTGCACGTCGTCATTCCAGAGCTGCCAGTAGGCGTCGCTCATGACCTGATTGAGTGTGTCGAGACTCGTGTTTGGGCGGGGATAGTTCATGGTTGCTCGCAGCTTGGGGTGGTGGACTACATGCGCAGAAAGAAGCCGCAGCGACTGCGGCTGGGTATGGGCTTACTATAGTGCCGCGGGCTTACGGGGATAAAGCGCCGTGGGCAAAATGGTCCGTCCGGACACAAAAAGAACGCCGCCATCGGAAATGGCGGCGTTCTTTGCAGTCACAAGACGTGATGTTATTTCATCACTCCTTGGGCAGTTCGACTTTGATTTTCTCAGCGTCTTTTTTGATGTCTTCGCCGGCCTTCTGCGCGTCAGCAGCGATGGATTCCAGGGTGGGTTCTTTTTTCTTGCAGCCAACGACGGGGAGAACCAGGGCGGCGATGAGAGCGAGGAACATCAGCTTTTTCATGTGTCCATTCCTTAATTATGAGACCTATTTCCTGGGACCAACAGGGAGGGAATTCTCTCCCAAACGTGCTGTTAATGTAGAATAGGAAGTCTTGGGTTCAAGTTGTGGAAGCGAAAATAAATGCAAGGGGGTGAAACTGTTATGCATCAGTAGGAAGAAACAACGCTCAGGAGACGACAAGGTATTGTGAACGATATTGTGTTGATGGCTCAGGTTTCTGGTGTCATGGTGTTGGTTTCAGCAGCAGCATGGCGGTGAGGTCGGCGATGGCGCGTTGCTGTTCGTCTGCGGCGGCCAGTATGCGCAGATCGTATGCTGAGACGGCATCAATATTCATGATGAGGGCCTTGCCGGCCGGTGTGGCCGGGCATGGCGCCAGCTCGGTCCATTGGGCATTGCGGAATTCGCCGATGGCACCTGATAGGCCCACCGCGTCGCCACGGCGGTTCAGGGTGGCGTTGCCGGCGCCAAAGGGCAGGCAGAGGATGCGCCGCGATTGGGCGAGGTCGAACTTGTCCAGGGCGACGAAGGCTGCGTCGCCTTCGCCGTGGCAGATTTGCCGGCCGGCAACGCTGACGTCGCCTTGTGCGGCCGCGGCGATGACCGCGCCATCACGGTTCAGCATCATAAATGCCGTGCGGTCGCCAGCGACGGCTACCGCGATTTCGGGCGTTCTGTCTTGCGCAGACACAACAATTGTGCGGCGTTCGGGGGACATGTTGACCACGGTGAGCGCCTGGCCATTGCGCAGGGGCACGTATGACGCCAGAACCGTGCCGTCGTCGATATTGAGGACCATGCGTTTGACTGTGCTATGCGAGTCAAGGAAATCTCGGTAGGCGTCGCGAATGGCGTTGGGGACCTTGATGTTATTCAGTTCGAAGGCGCCTGGTAGCCAGGCGACTTTGCGGTCCTGGCTGAAGACGAGCTTCGTGGCAGCCGGGCCGTCGTCGGTGAATGGGACGGGCATCGTCGAGCTGAGGATGCCCAGTTGCTCAAGGCGCTCCAGCCGGTTGGCCTGGCGGTTGTAGCCGTAGCGGACATCGCCGCTGAAAAGGAGCTGCCCGCCGTTGCGGACAAAGTCGCGCACTAGGGTGAAACTCTCGTCCTTGGCGGCATAGGCCATGGGCCAGATCAGTGTTGTAGCTTCTTTGGGGAGTCGCGCCAGGTCCCACTCGTGAATGACGGAGAAGGGCACGTTGAGCGTCAGCAGGGCGTCAACAGCGAGGCGCAGGGCTTCGTGAATGTCGTTTTGGCGATAGCCGTAACGGCCGCCGTCAGGGACGAGCAGGTAGAGTTTGGGCGCGACATAGACTGGTTCGGCATTGCGGCAGAGCAACGCGAAGTTGCGATAGGCCTGCAGCACAGGTTTGGCGGTGAGGTCGGCGTGGGTGATGCCCCAGGGGAAGACGCAGTCTTGGAAGTCTTTCCACGACCAGTTGGCGATGAAAGCCGCACCCATGCCGAAGGCACAGTGTCCCACTGCGAGAAAATGCTTGACTGACGCGTCGGCGGGGTCGCCCCACTGGCCCGCATTGCGGGCACTATGCGCCACGCGCGAGCCAAATTCGCCGAGGGAGAAACTCTTGCCGGCGTAACGCCGGTCCATCATTTTGAGGACAGAACGGAGGTTTGACAGGGCGCCGTAGTGATGGACGTTGGTGAAGTCCTGCTCCTGAGTGCCCCAGTATTTGTCTGACGAGGTGAGGTTCTGCAGGTAGCCCACTGTGTTGAGCGCGTCGCCGTCGCCGGCTTTGACGCCATCGCGATTTTGGGCAACCCAGCGGCGGAAGATGTGGGCGCGGAATATTTCATTGTCGCGGGCGCGGAGGTCGTCCCAGCCGCTGGCTTTAGCGGTGAAATCAATGTTGTCGGCTCCGCCGTGTTGCCGCCATGCCTCCTGCGCCTTGGCGAAGGAGCCGTACTGCTCGGCGAGCCACTGGCGGAAGAGCGGCTGGAGTACCTCGTTGTTGGTGAGGCGGGTGCTGGGCTCGTTCTGGGTGTCGTAGAAAATGCCGGGCACATCGCGATAGCGGCCGGCCCAGAAGGCATTCCAGTCCTGCTGGACAGCGAGTTCTTCGTCAGAGAGGTCCAAGCCCTGCCAGTCATGGAGGGTGAGGAAGACCGTGACCTGCTTGGTCTGGGCGACCTGGACGATGGCGTCAGTCTGGCGCTGGGTTCTTTCCGGGCGTTCACGCAAGTCCAGTGGGCCGTGGCTGTGCGCGCCGGGCACTTTGCAGAAGGGTGAGAAGTGCAGAATGCGCAGAGTGTTGAGCGCGTAGTCGCGCATGCCTTGAAAGTCCTGTTGCCAGACGAGGGGATTTTCGTTGTCTGAGAACCACATCATGCCGGTGGTGTTAGTGCCGGTGAAGAAGCAGGGGCGGTCATTGAGGTAGAAGTAGTTGCCCTGCTGGCTGACACTGAGGCCCTGCTTGATGCTCTCTTCCTGCCAGACGGCCAGGCCGTTGCTGACGCGGTCGAGGACTTGGCCTTGGCGACGGAGAACGACCTCGAAGCGATGGAAATCCTGCGTGCTGTCGCCCGGAACGGTCCAGGTCGCACTCTGGTCGGCCGCGCCATAGGCGGGCAAGCTATCAATGGGCGTGATGTCGCTCACGGCGGCTTCGTGGATGGCCTTGCCGTCAAGCAGCCATTGCACGCTCAGGCCGTCCTGGAGACTCTCGTGAATGCGGAAGCGCGCCGTGAGTTCCACGCTTTCGCCAGGGCGGGCGCAGGGCTTGTCACAGTCGCTGTGGACGACATAGGCGGCAGCCAGCAGGCGTTCGCAGGTGGCGACGAAGAGCTCGTCGAGGGCGGGCTGGGTGCCATCGAAGAGATTGCGGTTGGTGGCAGTCACAAAGGCCCAATTTGAACCGTTCCAAGGGCTGCCGTGATTGAAGACGGCCGCCGCTACTGGGCCGCGATTGCGGCCGTAGACATCCTGCGCCTGCAGTAGCGGCAGGTAGCGGCCTTGGACGCGCGGAAAAACGGGGCTGTTCGACCCCGTCATGGCGACGGCGGCCGGGCCTTCCAATGGGCCGGTGCTTTCCCAGGTCGTGGAGACCAGTTGCTGCTCCGGCGACAAGCGTAGACTGTGGACATGCTGGAGGATGAAGGAGGGGTCGCAGACGCCGATCTGATAGGGCGAGAGCTTCATGGTATCGCCTGGCTGCCCGTAGCGCGTGTTGAGGCCGAATGCGGCCGGGCTACTCGAGAGCGTGTCGATTTGGGCAGCCGCCACGGCTCTGGGCAGTGGTTGCCATTGGCCGGGTCCGTAGTAGCTCAAGAGGGTATCAAAAGGATAGCCGCCAATCGAGAAGAAGGCGCCGCCTTGACGCAGGTAGTTGCGAAACAGCTCGGCAGCTTCACGGGGGAAGTACGGCGCCTGGGGAAGAATAAGTAGATCAATGTTGCCCTTGGCGAGAGTCTTCTCCTCGGCCAATTCGTTGGCGTTGACGACGATGGGCTGAAAGCCACGGCGGCGCAGGAGTTCTGCGAGGCGTTGGGCGTCGGCGTGGCCGGGCTCGCGCGGGAAGGCGTCATCGCTGAAGATGGCGATGCGTCGGCCAGGCGGGTCGGCTGGTGTGGCGATGGCCTGCCGTGGGAGTGCCGCGGCCGGTCCGGTGCTGATAATCTGCCGCAGATTGCGCAGGCGGATGACCTGGTCGCCGAAGTTGAAGTTCATGACCACATGAGCTGTGCTTAGAAAGGCTCGTTTGCCATTGCCGCGCGGCTGAAAGCTCAGCTGTGCCAGTGACACCGTGACGAGTCGCCACTGTCCCTGAATGGCCGGGATGCCTTTGAGGTCGGCCGGCACGATCCGAGTCATCCAGGCATCGCCGTCCCCCTCAAAGAACCAGATGTGCATGGCTGCCGCCGGCGTGGCGGATTCCACGAAGAGTTCGAAAGTTAGCGCTGTGGCATTGGGGGCAACGCGGAACGACTTGAGGCTGGCGCTGCCCCAGTTGTTGCCGGGTTTGTTCGTGTAGGCGAAGCGCATGACCGGCTGCAGCAGATCGTCATTGACGACGCTCATGGCTGGAGCAGAGCCGCCGTCGCTGTGGGGTGCCCACAGGGCAAGATCGCCCGTGGGGACGGGCAGTTCAGCGCAGCAGGCAAGCAGAGCCAGGCATAGGGGGAGGGCACTCAGGCGGGTAAGCATTGGCGTGTTCTCCTGGAGAAGTGGGCGGCGATGCGACGATGGCCGGGGAATGATCGTCGTCTGGCCGCCATGCTGGATGTGGACCTGAACTGGTTATTTTTCGGGTGCCGCAGGGCGCGGCACCGCGAGGTGTACGCAGCCCGTTGCTCAGGCCATGACGGGCTTGTGCCATTTCTGGTCTTTGGTGCTTGCGTACATGGCTTCCATCACGGCACTACGCAGGGCGGCCTCATCGGCGCTGACCAGCGTGGTTTTCTTGCCATTGACGGCGTCGAGGAAGAGATCGAAGGCGTGCGGCTGCGCCTCGGGCAGGGCGGTCCACGGCGACTTGCCATCGGCGCCTGCGACGTGCTTGCTGGTGAAGAAGAGCTGGCCGTTGCTGATGTGGGCGTGGCCTTCGGTGCCGCTGACCAGGAAGGTGACGGGGTTGGCCACGTCCACCCAGCCTGCGGCGAGGGTGGCGGTGCAGCCGTCGGGGAAGCGCAGCAGGCCTTCGCCGGATTCATCGCAGTCGCCGTAACGCTTGGTGACGACTTCGATGTTGGCGGTAACGCGGTCGGGGGCGACGCCTAACCACCAGAGGATAATGTCCAGCGAGTGGGTGCCGAGGTCGCCAAAGGCGCCGCAGCCGGCGATGGCCGGGTCGGCCATCCAGCGCCAGTCCTTGTCAAACCAGCCGCCGAGGGAGCCGCTGTGACAGTTGGAGTGGCGGATGCGGGTGACTTTGCCGAAGGCGCCAGCCTGGAGCTGCTGCTTGATGAACAGGTGAATGGGCAGGCCACGCATGAAATAGCCCGTTTGGAACAGTACGCCAGCCTTCTTGATGGCCGCCGCCATGGCCCAGCCATCAGCGGCGGAGAAGCCTAGGGGCTTCTCCACGAAGAGGTGCTTGCCGGCTTGGGCGGCCTGAATGACCAGATCGCCGTGGCGGTTGGTTTCCGAGCAGATGACGACGGCGTCAATGCTCTTGTCCTGCCAGATGGCGTCCGGCGTGGCTACGCAGCTGCTCTTGAGCTCGGTGGCGTTCTTCTGCGCGCGGGCGGCATCATGATCCCACACTGACACGACCTGAACGTCCGGCCGCGCGGCGAGTTTCTTGACGAAATTGGGGGTGTGGATGTGCGCGCAACCGACGAGGGCGATCTTTTTCATGGTCTCTCCTGTATTTGCTGATGACATGACTGGCAGCACTGACAAGCAGGCTCAGTTTGGGATTGAAGTTGGGAAAGTAAGTCCAGTTGCTCTTCCGCGAAAAGCGACAGGTCCGGCAGAATGAGATCGGCGTCCTTGAGCACCTGCGGTGGGCATTCCGGGCGCCGGAGGGCAACGCAAAACATGCCGGCGGCTTTAGCGGCACGCACGCCGGCCGTGGCGTCCTCAAAAACTACGCAGTGCGATGGCGCGACGCCGAGGCGTTCGGCGCCAAGCAGGAAGCAGTCCGGCGCCGGCTTGCCGCGGTGATAGTCTTCGCAGCCGACAAAATGGCCGATGGCGTCCTGTAGTCCCGACTGGTCGATGAACTCGCGGATGCGACGGCGGGTCGATCCCGAAACGATGCTCACCACCCGCCCGGCGTCAAGCAGTCGCCGCAGCAGGGCGATGGAGCCTGGAATGCGGATGTCACGCACGGTGGTGATGTCGTTGTAGCGCTTTTCGGTGACGGCTTCCATTGCTTGGCGGTCGGCATAGGCGTCGGGCCAGCGTGCTTTGATGTCCATATAGATGTCCTGCCAGGACCGGCCGTATTCCAGCTGTGCCACCTCGGCAAAAGTCACTGGCACGTCGCGTGCGCGCAACGCGTCATGAATGGCCTCAATCCACACCCGCTCCGAGTCAATGAGCGTGCCGTCCATGTCGAAGATGAAAGCGCGGTCGTGAGCCATGTGATAAGTACTTCGCGGTTCTGTTGCGGTGGCTTTGCGGCAGATAACGTAGGTTGTACGCTGCGCGTGTCGTCGCGGCCAAACATCCGACTAGTCGTGCGTGGGGTCACGTCGGCAGTCGTGGTATTGGTAGAATTCTGACACGACGGCCAATATACCGCCCGGAGCCATCGCTGCCAACGCCTAGCAAAGCAAAGGGTCACTGGGGGGGGGGCGGTGAGCGTTACCAGTTCAGTGGCAGGGGGTGGTTTTGGGCATTACATTCCGGAGTCGTGTTTTTCGTGGCTACATCGGCGCCGGGAGTGATGTTTTTGTGCGGTGTCGGGAATGCCAGTCAGCGCTAAGCGTGTCCGAGAGGAAGGCGGGACTCAATGACTCACAAAATGACGTTGATGGGAGTGTGTCTGCTGGCGATGATGTCGGGCCAGGCCAGGGGGCTGACCTTGCACGTGGCGGTGGATGGCGATGATGCGTGGAGCGGCCGGCTGGCGCGGCCGAATGCGGCGCGCAGCGACGGGCCCCTGGCGAGTCTGGACGGCGCACGGCGGGTGGTGGCTGCGGCACGGGCGGAGGGCTTGGCGCGCGACGAGGCTGTCGAGGTGCTGTTTCAGGACGGGCGCTATTCCTTGACCGAGCCGGTGCAGTTCACGCCGGCGGACAGCGGCACGCCCGACGCGCCGGTGACCTATGCCGCGGCACCGGGCGCGAAGCCGCGTTTCTGCGCGGGGCGTGAGCTCAGCGGTTTTGCGGTGGATGATCGCGGCGTATGGCGCTTGCGCCTGCCAGAGGTCGCTTCTGGCGTGTGGTATTTTGAGCAGCTGTACGTCAACGACCGTCATGCGGTGCGGGCGCGGACGCCCAACGTGGCGCTGCAGCATGAGTATTATTACATGCTGCGGCCGCTGAAATACGGGCTGGACCCGCGCAGCGGCAAGATGGACAACCTGGCCAGTCGCTCCTTCCAGGCTGAGAAGGACGACGTCGCGGTGTTGGCCGGTCGTTCGGCGGCGGAGCTGGAAGACGTGGTTGCGGTGGCTTATCACTCGTGGGAGACAAGTCGTCACCGCCTTTATGCGGTTGAGGGCGACAGCGGCAATGTGCACACGACCGGCAATGCCCGCTGGCCCTTTATGCGTTGGAATGCCCGGCAGCGTTACCATCTGGAGAATTACGCCGAGGCACTGGATGCGCCGGGCGAGTGGTTCTTGAGTCGCGACGGACTGTTAAGCTACATTCCCTTGCCGGGGCAGACGCCGGAAAATACCACCGTGGTCGCGCCGGTGGGCACGGCATTCCTGCGCTTCAAGGGCGATGCCGAGGTCGGGCAGTGGGTGGGCAATATCCATTTCCGTGGGTTGCGTTTTGGTCATAGTGGCTACACCTTGCCGCCGGAGGGGCACAGCTCCGGCCAGGCCGAGACAGACATTGGCGCGGCGATTGAGGCCGACGGCGCGGAGGGCATCCGCTTTGTCGATTGCGAAGTGTCGTCCATTGGCGGCTATGCGTTCTGGTGGCGCGACCGCTGTATCCGCAATGAGCTGTCACGCTGTTATATCCATGATCTTGGCGCCGGCGGCGTGAAGATCGGCTTGGCGCAGGCCAATGCGGATTTCCGGCCGGGTGATGTCACGCAGTTCACGGTGGTGGACAACTGCATCATTCAGCGCGGCGGGCGAATTCACCACGGCGCCATCGGCGTGTGGATCGGCCATGCCAGCGACAACCGCGTGACCCACAACGACATCGGCGACTTCATCTACACCGGCGTGTCAGTGGGTTGGACCTGGGGTTACAAGCCGACGGTCGCGCATCGCAACGTCATTGACTTCAACCACATTCACCATATTGGCCAGGGCATACTCAGCGATCTTGGCGGCGTGTATTCGCTCGGCCATTCGCCCGGCACGACGGTGAGCAACAACCACATCCATCACATTTATTCCTACGACTACTATGGCGCCGGCAGTTCGGGCTTGTACACCGACGAGGGCAGCGCCGAAATAGTCATGGAAAACAATCTGGTGCACCACACGCGCAAGAGCGGCTTCCATCAGCATTACGGGCGGGACAACATCCTGCGCAACAACATCTTCGCATTCGGTCTCGATGGCCAGATACAGCGGTCGCGCAAGGAAGACCACCGCAGTTTCCTCTTCAGCAACAACATTGTCTATTGGGACAACGACAGCCCGCTGTTCTCCCGGCCGACGCTGGACGACATGGTGGAATTTCGCAGCAATCTCTACTGGAACACCGCCGGCGAGGTGACCTTCAATGGCAAGAGCTTTGCGGAATGGCAGGCGTTGGGGCGCGGGGAGGGCGATGTCATCGCCGACCCGCTCTTTGTCGATCCCGCTGCAGGCGATTATCACTTGCGGCCGGGTTCGCCGGCGGCGAAGATCGGCTTCAAGCCCTTTGACTACACGCAGGCGGGGGTGTATGGCGACGATGCCTGGAAGGCCCTGGCGGCGTCTCTAGAGGTGCGGCCCTTCGAGTTTACGGCGCTGCCGCCGGAACGCCTCAGTCCCGCTGTTCACGACTTTGAGGATGTGGCGCCGGGGGGCGCGCCCGACGGGCGGGTTTTCACGGAAAATCGCGGTGACTCAATTGCGGTGACTACTGAGCGCGCGAAATACGGGCGGCATTGCCTGAAGATACAGGACGTACCGGGCTTGCAGCACCGCTTCAATCCCCACTGGTGTTTGCTGGATCGCTGGCAGAGCGGCACGCTGCTGCTGTCTTTCGACATCAATCTGGAGGCGACGATGCTGCTCTATGTGGAGCTGCGTGACAACGAGCAGCCCTACCGCACGGGGCCGAGTCTACAGTTCCGCGAGGGCGTGCTGTCCGTACGCGAAGCCGGCGCAGCGGCAGACGGGTATCGCGAACTGACGACGCTGCCTGCCGATGAGTGGTTCCGGATACGGCTGGAAACGCCGTTGGGTAATGCAGCTGCGCAGGGCAGCACGCTGGTGATGATCGGGCCGGATGGCCAGGAGCAGCGCTGGCATGTCAGGCATGTCAATGACGACTGGCAGGCTGTGACCTGGCTGGGCTTCGTCGCCGATGGCGATGTCAAAGCAGCCTGCTGGCTGGACAACGTCAAGGTCAGTAAGCGCGATTGAGGCTAGCGCGCGCCACCGACGGCGGCGCGCTGGCAGGTTAATTGAGAGCAGGAATACAACGAGGACGAGATTATGATCATAGTAACAGGCGGGGCGGGGCTGATTGGCAGCGCGCTGGTGTGGACATTGAATCAGCAGGGTCGGGACGACATTGTCATTGTTGACCATCTCGGCGAGAGCGAGAAATGGCAGAATCTGCGCGCGTTGCGCTTTCAGGACTACCTGGAGAAGGATGAGTTCAGGCAGCTGTTGCTCAGCGGGCGCTGGCAGCGGCCCCCCGAGGCGATTGTGCATCTCGGCGCCTGCTCAGACACTACCGAAGTCAACGCCAGCTATCTTGCGGACAACAATTTCGCCTACGGGAAGCTCCTGGCTGAATATGCGGTGGCCAAGGGCAGCCGCATGGTCTACGCGTCCAGTGCGGCGACCTACGGCGATGGCGAACGCGGTTTTAAGGACGACGAGGCCGGCATGTTCGCGCTGCGTCCATTGAACAAATACGGCTATTCGAAGCTGCTTTTCGACCAGTGGTTGTATCAGCGGGGCTGGCTGGGCAAGTTCACGGGCAACGGCGCGTCCTTTGTTGGGCTGAAGTACTCTAACGTATTCGGGCCCAACGAGTACCACAAGGCGCACATGCGCAGCATGATCCTACGCGCCTACGAGCAGATCAGTGCGACGGGGCGCGTCGGGCTCTTCAAGTCCTACCGGCCGGATTATGCCGACGGCGAACAGGTGCGGGATTTCCTCTACGTCAAAGACGCCGCGTTGATGACGCTGTTCTTTTTGCAGGACGGCCGCGACACCTGCGGCATCTTCAATATCGGCTTTGGCGCGACCCGCTCGTGGAATGACCTGGCCAGGGCGGTCTTTGCAGCCATGGCGCTGCCGGCGGATATCCATTACATCGACATGCCCGAGAGCCTGCGGGCGCGCTACCAGTACTACACCTGTCTGGAGATCGACAAAATCCGCCAGGCCGGCTATAAACGGCCCATGATGAGCCTGGAAGACGCCGTGGCCGACTACGTGGCGTACCTGCGCGACGGCCGGCACCTCGGGGACTGACCCGTCTATCCGCAGATGACGCCGATTAACGCCGCCGGCAGAAAGACGAGGAAGATTTTATCACACGCGAAGGCACGAAGGCGCGATGTTGGGGCGGACCTATATGTCCGCCCCTTGAATTTTCTCACGCGAGGTGCGAAGAAGGTTTTTTCTCCGCAGATAGCGCCGGTCAGCGTAGATTTTCACCCCAGTTGGTAGAATGCTTGCAGCATATTGCCCAAGCTTAGCTGGTCTGCCGTTAGGCTGTGTCCTGCAAGTTCCGTCAGCATATCACGAATCACGGCCGCCACCACATCTGGCACGGGATAGATTCCATCTGGCAGGACATCAGCCAAGCGGAATACATCAAACAGATGTTTTTCCATGTTGGCGCGAGTTTTTGCCGAGGGATTATCGTCTCTGCTGAGTTCCAGATAGGCGAGGCATTTCATGGGAATCAGGCCCTCAAGACGCAACGTGGAAATATCGTTGACAATAATGGCGTTTTCGACAATGAACTGGTAGAAGTCCGGTTCAAAAAGGATTGCGGACAGGCTTGAATGGGCATCACCCGCGTCCACTGGGGTGAATTGCCAGGGCCAATCTGCAGCCGGTCTGGTGGTAGCAAATTCCAACTTAGCCGGGAAACCCTCTTGCGTTGGATTAAGAAAGCGAAAGAAGGTCGGGCGGTTGTTGCTTTTGCGTCGCTGAACGGAATAGCCGCCGTCGTGTATAAACTGTTTGAGTGCCCGGCCATAGCCTTGGGAGACATTTTCGGCGACGATGACAATATCAAAGTCGTCAGTGGGACGAAATTCCAACTGCAGGCGATTCATTGCCAGTTCGCAGGCAACGCCACCAATCAGGACATAATCGTGATTGTAGTTCTGAAAATAGCGGCGGAAGGTATCTAGACCGCTCACCATGTTCTTTGCTCCTCCAACTCCAGCAGGGCAATACTAATGCGGGGATCGGAATTCCCTATGAAGGACAGTCCCAGCGAAAGAAGGTCGACTTCGGTTTGCCAGGACGGCAGGGTGTAACTCCATACCTGGACATCGGCGCTGCCGCTTCCTGGGCTGTCGGCAGGCTGTATTTCACCACCCATGAGTAGCTTTTTGAATGCCGTCTGGTGGAGGGCGTAGCACTTTCGAGAAGTTGAAATGCTGCTATGCAGACTCAACAGGTAGGTGCCAGCAAAGGGGAGGGAACGCAAGGACGCATCGCTTTCCACCGCAATGGTCTTTTTTACTGGATTTTGCAGATGGGGTGTGGCTTCACCCCACAGCTTTTTCATATCTGGCGTAAAGAGCAGATTTTTGCTGCGGCCTGCCGTCGTCAGGCTGCACAGCTGCAACTCATGCAGCTGATTGGCGGCGCGAAGCGCGCCCATTGCAGAAAAGCCCATGACCTGAGCTACTTTGCTTACTGACAGCCCCTGAAGTGAGCCAGTCAGCAACTGTTCCAACAGTATGGCTTGTGCCGCCGGGCGAAGCTTGGACGACTCGGGGTGGATATTGTTGGGAATGTGGTCGTAGAGATCAAGGGCGAGCTGTGGTAGATACATTTGCGTGCCAGGGACAATGAACTGGATCCTGCGTTTCAGAAGCAAGAGGCGCTCGCGCTTGGATATGCTGTGGAACACGAAAATGGGCAACATTCCGGCTTGTTCCCACACGAGTTGACTGAGACTGCATATTTCGTGTAGATCGTGTTCACGAAAGGCGTTTTTCTGGGATAGAAGAAAAAGGATACTCTTGCCAAACAGGGCGGCGTTGTAAAAACAGAACTGCCGCCTGGCAAAATGCGGCAGCTGCGGCATTTTCACCGCCGTCATCTCTGGTGCCTCGCCGATATTGCGTTCAAGGTAGTCTTGTATGGCTGCGTGGTTCACTGTATCAACTCCTGACAACAAATCTATATAACTGCTATTTTTCAATTTAACCAGATGGTGGTTAAAAACAAATAACAATGTTAAATATTAGAATATATAAGGTAATCGGTCAGCAACCACCCCGGTGGGGAAAACACCGGGGGTTACGTAAGCGGTCAGCGATTGATATTGGCTGGCCTCAGGGGACGCCAGGGACCAGTGGGACTGATTGGCGGCGGTGCGCTGGGGCGAGGACTCACGTCTCACGTCTCACGTCTCACGTCTCACGTCTCACGTCTCACGACTCATGGCCGGGACTGTAGGGACTTTCGAGACAGTGGGGAATGACGCTTTGGGCACAAGGGACTGATTGGGGACTTCCTGGACTTCGGGGACCGGTTGCTTGATACCCGGGTCGTCCGGCGGCGGTAGAGAGGCAAGGTGTGCATCTATTATCAATGGGTGACCGATTACGTGGTTACTCCTATGAAACCCGCAGCCACAAAGGTCGGCGGAAATCTCAGGTTCCTCGGCCTCTTTGGCGCTCTACCCAGGGCGGCGCACGCTTTCAGCGTGTTTGCCCTGGGCTGGACTGTTTCGCGCTTTCAGCGCTTCTGCCGCTTCGCGGCAATAAAATGCCAGATCGGCCAAGTTCGGTCCGGAGGGCCGTACCATGCATATCCCCGGGTGAGGCGCCCGGAGGGCGCCGCAACCCGGGGTGTGACAGCAACTTGGAATTTCGCCCGGAGGGCGCCATATTGGCCAAGCACGTCCAGACTCACCGCACCGGAGAGAGGCATGTCGTGCATCCAATATCAATGGCTCCTATGAAACCCGCCGCCGCAAAGGTCGGCGGAAATCAAAGTCGAATGGCCGGGCGGCGACTGGCCGTGGGTTTCCTGCAACTTGTCCCCGGGGTTTTCCCCGCCGGGGCGGTTACTGACCGATTAGGATAAAAGATTTTTTTATTTGCAGATGACGCCGATTAACGCCGCCGGTGGGATGACGCGGAAGATTTTATCACACGCGAAGGCACGAAGGCGCGATATAGGGGCGGACCTATGTGTCCGCCCCTTAAATTATCTCATACGAAGGCGCGATGAAGGCCTTTATATCTGCGGATAGGCTTGGCTTATTTGCGGAGTGCTCCGGGGTGGCAGCCGTAGGCTGCTTTGAAGAGACGGTAGAAGTAGCTGAGGTCATTGAAGCCGCAGGCGTAGCAGATTTCGGAAATGGTCAGCGACTGGTCGTGGATGATCAGCTGGCGGGCGACGCCGAGGCGTTGATTGCGCATGGCCTCGCCGAGCGA